>NZ_PQWO01000032.1 GCF_003231495.1 Acaryochloris thomasi RCC1774 | reverse complement strand
CTCACGAGATAGAGGTGGTCGGAGAACAGCACAAGCATTTTAGAGACACATTGCCATGACCACCCAACTAGCCCTACCCTGGCCGTCCCCGGAAACACGCACTTTCGTAAGACCCCAGAACAGCAGCGGGCACACGAGCGCTACTGGCCGCTCAGGGGACGCCCTATTCAGCGGCTGACAACCCGGAGCTGGTGAGGATTACTCTGAGCAAAGAGTACAACCTGTAATCACTGAGAACTGAAACTTTCCAAAGCAACGAGGTAAACCTGATGCGATCGCAAATCATCAAACGAAAGATTAAATAAAGATAACGCTAAGTGGATAAAAGGTAATTGGCTATGACTGCAACAAAAAGTAGAGCTGAGCTTCTCAATTTAGCGACATTAGCGTGCAGGACATATTGCGATCGGAGGTCCTATGTGGAACCTTGGGAAAGATATGTGCCTTTATCCCTACACTCGTTAGCTAATCAATTAAGCAATTGTGAGTTAACTAAAAATCAAGTCCTGCCTGCCGTTTTTTCATATGAGAGTATCGAGTTGCTGCGGCACTATATTCTCAACAACTTCTATTTTTGGTCAATAGTAAACAATATAGTCCTCCTATTTACTTCCGCTGGGTCAGAGCAAATCTCAAAAGGTCAAACACTAGAAGCCATCCACGATTACCAGGAATCGACAACTGAGCTTTTTCGGACAGAGAGAATGACAGTTTTAGATGGAACGGCAAACCCAGAGAATCTAGTCATGCTGACCGCCAGAGGTGCTATTCTCTGGGACTCAGGCAGCAATTCATGGAAAATAAACCCCTTGTACTTTAATGATAGTGAGCTGGAGTCGATAGCACGATCGACAATGACTCTTGAAGCAGATCTTAGTTAAACTTCATTTTCCCGAATATAGGTTTAACACTTTTTCGACTGTAGGGGCTTTATGGGAAGCAACCCTCGATAGACCCATCAAATCTCAGATCGCATCCCCTGGCACTCTTTCCACGCCGCCAGCGCTTCATCGCCCACAAAAACTGTAATCATGAGATCGCAACTCCCTCAAATCTGCGATCGCAACCCCTGGTATTCCTGCCATGCCGACAGCGCCTCATCTACATCAAGATCGGTGATCATGCGATGGCGTAAGCCTGCCTTCGGCAATCGCAAGCTGAAGTGAGTGACCACCAGACCTTAACCCACTTAAATTCGATAATAACCATGAAATGTCATCTTCAGTTGTCGCTCTTGGCTGAGCCGTTAGACCCCTTACAGAAGCGTATTGATGCTGCTCTACTGCAGTCTCTGCATAGCTATTCAGAGGCCGATGAACGCTGGAGTCAATGGCGAGAGCGGGAGCTAAGCTTTTGGGGGCATCAACCAGCCTTGCCCCAGCCAAAAGAGCAAACCCAAACAAGATACATCCGAAGCTGATGCTCAGCTCTCGCTCTTCCAATAGACTTCTATCAAGTTGCGATGGCCGTTAGCGAAGCTCCTCCTCTGGAGGCAGGCCGGTCGGAGACCATCGCAACTCGAATAAGTACCAAATCACAACAGTAATTTTATGAAGACTTTGCCTTCGACTCCAAGCGAGATACTCGGAATCGCTATTCCTAGCTCCATACTTTTAGTAGGATTGGTTCTTGTCCCAGATTCCAGTATCGGAAGAACATTCGACCTAGCAGATTCAGTCGTCCCGCACACGAAAGCGTTTACCGTGGCCTTTTCAAGCATCATGGCAGTTGTAGCTGCAGTTTCAGGAATCCAATACAGCATCAGCTCAGAAGATGACTGAAGCCGGTCCTGCCCTGGCCGCAGCCCATCATCGGGGTAGCTATGCCTCACAGTGGACCAGGGAAAGTTACCGGCGTCCATAGTATCCCAGTGATCTTAAAAGACTGCGGCTGCGCTCAGCTCTGGTGGGGCGGAGAGGTCGGGGTGTTGTGGGAGGCATTTTTTGAGGGCGAGATCAAAGGACGCATCGGCCACGAAGTCTTGATGAATCAGCTCTGGGGATGTTGCGAAGATTTCCTGAAAAGCCAGGGCGTGAAGAAGATCTACACCTATAATCGGGATTTAGAAATTCCAAACGAATGGTACCAAGCATTTTTACAACGGCGAGGGTATAAGTCAGTCGAAGGACGAAAAGTAACGGTGGTCAAAGAAATTGAGTAAGACCTGTATTTATTACTAATTTTCTGAGGCAAAACTATGTTCTGGAAGAAACGATACATCTCTTGGGAGATTGTTTGCAGAAGCAATCCAAACGAACACGGATTCATTTTTGAATTAGATTGGAGTAATAAGGTTGGATTCGTTGGAAAATATAACACTGGCGACACAGATGTTTACCGATACCGCGACATAATCGATGAGTATTTTGATATCAAAAAATGCTCTCAAAATATTGCCAGAATCATCTTATTAGCAGGCAAACCTATTGTAGAATCAGTGATTTCATTACAAGAACAAAAGGAAGAGCTTGAATACGTATCCAGGAAAGCAAACAGATGGGTTCTAGCAGGGAGAGCCTACCCTGAGAAAAGTTTGGAGAATCAAGCCTCTGAAATTGACCAGCAAATTTCGGAGTGTAAACAGACTCTTTCTCGCCTCTATCAAAGGACAATTACTGAGAGTGATTTTCTACAGCTCGATTACAGCCTCTCCAGCTCTTCATTAATGATCGATAAATCAACAGAGCGAGTTGAGCGAGTACAACAACTATTAAATGCTTTTGACGAACTATAGGCCAAAGGCATCCCCTCTAACTTTGCGATCACAACTCCTCAGATCTCCGAGCGCAACCCCTGATGTTCTTGCCACGCCGACAGCGCCTCATCTGTATCAAAATCTGTGATCATGCGATCACAAGCTGAGGCTAACGACCACCAAACCTTTACCCAGTAACGGTAGTTATCCGTATCGCCCAATGAGCCGTAGAGCATGGCTTTGATCTCAGCGTGTTCTATGGCGGCGGTGAGTACGTTTTCGATACCTTCGGCCTGAATAAAATCCTGAGGGGTCATGGTGTTAGCCGCCAAAAGCAACACGCGCAATCAGGAACAAAAGCCCTAAGGATGCAGCAACAGAGAGAGTAATCGACGCACCGCCAGCAAACTGAATCACGCGCCACGCCCGATCATCCCACTTACTGCGCTGCTCAAATAACTCAAACTGCTGTTGATTTTGCTTGAGCTGCTTCTTATTTTGCTCAAGCTGCTTAGAGATAACCTCAAGCTTGGCAAGCAACTGCTGTTCGGTGGAGTTATCGTTCGGTGTTGATGCTGTCATATCAGCCCCTCACGCTCTGCAGCTTCAATTAACACCTTACGCATCCAGGCCGTTCGATTTTGAAGCGCACGCACCTTGGCATCAAGGGAAACAGGTAAGCGAACCTGCACAGGCTGATCCGCAAGCGGCTCCTTAGAATCATCCCCCCGAGCAAAATGCTTGAGGCTTTCAGTATTTCCTTTCGGGTTCGGCATTGCCGTACACAGTGATTCGACAGCTATAGCCTAACACTATCGGCCTATGTAAACAAACGAAACAAAACACAGATTGATTCACTGTACACAGTGCTTTATGCTATTATACATACATACGGCAAAGACATCGCCTACTCCCACCAAGAAACAAGCGATGCCAATGCACTCCCAACGACAAATCAGGAGATTTTCATTATGTCATTAATAACTCTCGCCCCTGCAACAGCCCAGCAGTCGCAACTCTTCTCCGTCACTGCCTGCGTCGAGCAGTTCGACCGCGACCACGGGCGTATGGTCCGCGAAGATTATCTCTTCGCCTGTGAGCGCAAAGGTGGTTACGTCCAACGCATCAAAGCCTGGGTTGAAGCCAATTGCACTATAGGCAGCGTTTCCCCCAACCTTATCGAACTCTACTGCCCCGAGTGGGAAACCGCAGCCGACGACCGTATCGCAGCCATCGACGATCAGTTTTAGCCAAAGGGGGCCGCAGCGCCCCCATCGCCTCACTATTGCAAACCCCAGCGCTACAGGGGTACAACCGGAGAATACTAATGCTTAACGTTGCAGCCGCACCAATACCATGCACCTGGACTGCCTCAGATTCCAACGATGACCCTGAGATATTCGCAGTCAGCACGGGCAAATCACCAGACCAAGCTATCGCAAACTACTTCGACAATTGCCTGGAGATAGATCCCCATTACATGAACGATTCGTCTGAATTCGTTCGCTTCATGCGGACCTACTAACGCAAACAACAGGGGCCATAGCGCCCCGCCGCATCACTTCCGTAAACCCATCGCTACAGGGAAAAGGAGAAAGACCCATGAAAGCCACGGATTTTATCAACACCCTCTCCCACTCAATTGACGAGCTTTTGGCTCTAACAAGCGAAGACGATACTGGCTCTGAACTTGAGACAAAGCTCTCCGCCAACGGTGACAAGCACTGGATAGCTCATGGTGC
The DNA here is from genome assembly GCF_003231495.1 of Acaryochloris thomasi RCC1774. Lineage (NCBI taxonomy): Bacteria > Bacillati > Cyanobacteriota > Cyanophyceae > Acaryochloridales > Acaryochloridaceae > Acaryochloris > Acaryochloris thomasi. The sequence continues at coordinate 34,862 of NZ_PQWO01000032.1, read as the reverse complement.
ATACGGCATTGTTGAAAACTGCCAGCGGGTTATCGACAACCTTTTAAGCTTCGAGAAGGGCATTAAGCAACCAACACAGTGGCAACAGCAATACCTCATTCCGCAATGGGAAAGAGCACTCGGGCTGTACATCGGCAAGATGCAGACGATAGACGAATACTATTGCGCGGCTCAACAAGACCAAGGCTAAGCACAGGTCGGATATGAGTCGCGTCCAGACCGTAAACCCATCGCTACAGGGAAAGGAATACAAATGATTACAGCAGAAAAGCTACAGGCAGAACTCGCGCAATGCATTGGCAGCGAAACGCTGTATAAGCATTGGCTGAAAATCTTATACACAGAAGGCGTCAAAACGCTGGCTGACGAGGCTGGAGCACATTGGCTCATCGATGCGATCGCATCTCACCAGAAAAGCTATCAGATCATATACAACCCTGATTTACAAGAGTTCCAGCTCTGGACACTCACAGTCAATAAGGACAAAAGCGCAGTCCTAGCCTGCTACGAAGACAGCCCCAGCACCTGCGAACCTGCGATCACACAACTCATACCGATGACGAACTTTCCTCTAGAGAGCATCAAGCTCTATCTGGAGCAAGGAACGCTACTGCTTCCCTCCGAACACTAAAGCTATTGGGGGCCATAGCGCCCCCGCAGCAATACAAACGCCCGACCACTGCAAGGGCCATACAGGAGTAAGACACATGAAACCGAAAGAACTTGAGCAACGGCTCAGGCAGTTTCAGCCTAGCCCAACCCGCCATCGACATTTCACTGGCCTTTTATACACAGATGGAATTCTATACACCATTGAAAAGCTTGAAATTGAGTGGTTAGTACTTGCGATCTCATCTCACCAAAAAGGCACCAGCATTACAGAGAGCAAAGAACTACAGCAGTTCCAATGCTGGAAATTCCACAATGGCAGCACTCCTGTCCTGTTTTGCTACAGGGATAGGCTCAACACATCTCCAGAGTTTGGCCGTCAAGTCCGGGCTACAGCCTTCCCCCTACCTGAACTAGAGCTATTCGTTGTCGAGGGTTGTCTGATGCTGCCCTCGGAATACGAAGGCTCGTGATTGCTGGGGTTTTACTTGCGATCTCAACTCTCTCGCGGCCACCCAGCACAGAAATATTTATCCAATCAGAAGGACTCACTGACATGCATTCATTAAACCTACCGCCACAGCTACAGAGCGACCCCGAAAATGTTGTTTCGCTCGTCACCGTGGGCCAGCTTAATAGCCTACTCGAAAGCGGTCATATCACGGCCAGGGGTGCAGCGCTCCTGTGCCCGTCGTCTGCTCTACACCTGCTAGAAATCCCAGCTCTTATGCAGGGAGCCAGACAGCAACTCATCACTATCGAAGCAAAGGAGATTTGAACAATGCAGACGCTCCATCACAGACCCCTAGGATTTGGAGAATCACTCCGTACCCTCTATCTCTATGCCCACAGAGCCAATGGCAATAAGCTCTGGTTCCAGCTCGTTGATAGTGAGCCACAAGAGCTTCGACCGTCCCTCACCGGCTATCTAAAGGCCATCGAGTTTCCGAAGGTTGAGCGGCGAGGCAAGGAGTGCTGCAAACTCAATATCACCCTTGCCGCGCACCGCCCCGTCGTCATTGAATGCGGCCATGATTCTACGTTCGCCAAAAGCTTTCTAGTTGCGATCGCAAGTCTAACACCGGCTCAACTGCAGCAGCCCGTCACCCTGGAAGCGCAGCCAGGAACGCAGGATGAATCTGTCTTGTTCTGCAATGTCTGGTTAGGGTACAAGCGCATCTTTCTGGAGTGGGACGAGAACACCGACTGGAGAGCCGTCGCTGGGCAGGCGATCGCTAACGTTCGGGCAGCTCAGGGGGTGAGGGCATGAGCTTCCTCGACGAAAAGGTACCAAAGTATTCCAGAGCCTTCTCACAAGTGATCGTGCCGCTCAAGCAAGATGCGATCGCTCTTAACGAATCACTTCTGGCCCCCGATGCCCACCACCGCGCTACGGCTGCAGGCTGGCAGCAGTACCAGCAGCAGTTGAACCCAAGTCAGCCCAAGACGGCTGTAGTTGACTGGCGATTGCTGAAGGGGTTCACTGGCTATACTCGCGATGACCTGATCGGCTTTTGTTTAGACGAAGGTTTACCGCCGATTTCGGGGAAGCTCACGCCTCACGAAGCCCGGACGTTCAGAGACGTAGTGCTCTGCAACTGGGCAATGGTCGAGGGCTACTTCTCTGAGCACTGGCAAGCCAGGGAAGCGCTAGCGGACCTGCGGCGGATGCTGCCGTGGACTGTGGCAGAGCGGAAGCTGTTCGAGGAGTGGGCTAGCGTTTGCCAGGGGAATGCCGCAGGTCAAGCCAGCCGTTTTTATGGACAGGCTACAGCGTGAATCAACAGCTTTTTGCCGCAGTTGCAATAGACAAGTAGAAAGACCCAAGGAAAGACAAATGGCGCAATTCCGAATCAACGATCAGGTCAAAAAAGCTCCGGTCCCTTTCGATAGCGTACTGGAAAAGCTTTCAAATAACGCTCAAGCACTCAACGAAAACCTAGTGCAGCCAGGAGCTGAGCTTCGAGCCTGTGATGATGCCTGGAGATATTACTCCGCTCACCTGCAAGTCAAAGATATTCCAATCAAGATCAGGCCATGCGAGGTTGATTATGCAGGCTATTAAGCACAGCCCCGCTACTCATACGCAAGCTGATATCAATCTAGAGCTGCTGCCAGAAACTCAAAGCCTCCTAATCTCTGGCTTGCTTACAAATGCCGCCCAAGCAAAGCCACAGCAGGCCAACGAACTACTCTGGAAAGCCGTAAAGGAAATGTCGCGGACAACTGTTCTCAGTGCGCTTCGAGGAGAGGAGCGAAGGCTGTGTCAAAGTATTGAGGAGCTGCGCTCTCAACTCAAGACACTGGCCGGAAAAGTCAAGAAGCATCAAGCCCAAAAGAGCGAGTAAAAAAAGCATGAACTCAACAATTTTGCTCAACAACTATCGAATCATCAGAGAGCTAGGCAAAGGCGGGTTCGGAAAAACGTATCTGGCCGAGTCCAGCAACCGAAAGCGCTGTGTTATCAAAGAATTCGCGCCGTCTCAGGAAAATGCTTCAGAGCAGGCCACCCAGCTATTCCGTCAAGAAGCCGAACGACTCAAAGAAGTGGGCACACATCCCCAGATTCCCGAGTTTTACGACTTCTTCGAGGAAGGTAGCAGGTTATTTATCGTTCAAGAGTACATCGCTGGAGAAAGCCTGCAGCAAAGCCTCCAGAAAGGTCAAACTTTTACTGAAGAGGAGATCGACAGCCTACTAAAGGGCATCTTGCCGCTACTGCGCTACTTGCACGGCAGCGGGGTCATTCACCGCGATATCAAGCCCGCCAACATCATTCGACGACAGAGCGACGGTGCGCTGGTATTGGTGGACTTCGGAGCTGCAAAGCGAGTTTCAGAGACGGTGCTAGCTAAAACCGGCACCATGATCGGTTCAGTGGGCTATGCCTCAACTGAGCAGATGCGAGGTAAAACAACCTTTGCTAGTGATATCTATAGCCTGGGAATGACTTGCATTCATCTGCTTACTGGCACCAGCCCAATGAGCATTGCAGCAGACCCAATGACCGGCGCTCTGCAGTGGCGGCTTGAGCTGGCCGGGAAACCAGTCCGCGAAGAGTTCGCAGATGTCCTCGATAAGATGATCGATGATGTTCTAGGACGACGTTTTCAGTCGGCAGATGCTGCACTCCAAGCGCTTAAGGAGGCTGATCCTGCAGACATCACAAAGAAAGAGGAGAGTCAATTAGCGCGGGACGAGGAAATCAGCGCCCTCGCAAGACAAGATGAGCAAACCACTCTCGCAAGATTTGCTACCCCTGCAGCAGCGGCTTGCGGTGTAGGGACAGTAATCATCATGCGCCCAATAGTTTTGAATACATCAGATGTCTTTGATATTCCTGGGTTCTCAAAGATCACTTCAACCGCAATGAATACCTCTCAATGGCTCTTCATTGGACTGTTTTTAATCAGTGCCGTTAGAGCCTTCACATCAAGACAACCTACGAATGAACACCATGAAAGCTAAAGAAGGCAGAGGCAACTACAGCCACCGAACATTTGCACCACCCAAGTCCACCAACCCCGACGAAACCCGACAGCAGTGGAACCAGAGGAATGCTGAGGCGAGGGCTGTGGCAGCGCAGGAGAGGGCACAGGAGAGGGGAAAACCTGAAGCTTGACACAACCACAGTAGGACAGGCTTCAGACTTGATTATTGCTAGCGCTCGTCACTCCATGCAGCCGGAACTTGATTATCGGGTGGCGCTGGCTGAAGCAAGTTACCCAACCAGCCTGCAATTGGAAAGACAAGCATCGCGATTACGATAAAGTCGGTTATCTGCTGAACTTTAGACTTGCTCTGGCTATGGTCTTGATCTTGTTTCATTTGGTTCACCAATATTGACATCTACATTTGTCATACAGATTCACGAACAAAACGGACGGGTCAATTTATAGAGCCTGACAATGCATGAATGCTTATGCTGAAGAGACTGGAAAGTTTCTACATCTAAACAGGAGAACAGCCATTCACTCTATCCATCATCACTGCTACCCACCACCGCCCCGATCTGCTTCGAGCGATCGCACTCCCCAGCCTGCTCCATCAGACCTGTCTCGATTTTGAGTGGGTCGTCATCAATGACGGCAAAGACCTCACCACCCGAGACCTACTGCAAAACTCAAGATTTCCCTTCCACACCCACTACATCGAAATCGATCACCCTCAAGATGGCTTCGGCCTATGCATTGCTCGTAACCTCGGTATTGATAACGCTCAGGGCGATCTCGTCTGCTACCTCGATGATGACAACGAGCTAAGACCTGAGTTTGTCGCCAATACGCTCCAATGGTTTGAGCAACACCCTAAGCACTTCGGCTGTTTGCCGCAGCAGTGGCGACGGCGAGACGTGATCAGCGAAGGGCAAGTGGTCAAAACAGGAAAGCCTTTTATCTCACCCCAGGCAGATGACACAATCGCGGACCTGATTGCTCAGCGATCGCTGTTCGATAGCAACGGGTTCACCCACCGACGCCAGGGGGCACCCCACTGGAACCCTGACTACCGGGTATTCTGCGATTATGAGTACTTTGTTCAGTGCGTGGCCGGTGGCCGGGAGATAGGACTTAACGCTCAAGTGCTGGTAGATTACGTGCAGACCTCTGAAGGTGAAATCGGTCGCTCAAACTATGGGCAGTGGGCGCAGGAGCTACAGCAGCTCTACAAGGGGCGTCACGGGTATGATGGAATGGCGCAAGGCTGGGCAGACTGGATGCCCGAGGCCATCTGCAAGTATCAGGACAAGGCTCAAGTATCGATACCCGGATTTCGGAGGTCAGCCAATGGTTAATCAAGTCGTCAAGACAGACAAGCTAGCGCCAGTGGTGGAGACCCTCTTTCACTGGCGGGAAGAAGATGCTTCGTGTCACTGTCTCTTGAGAATTTATAGGGACGAACAGAAAGAAGAAGTCATTGTTGTTGCTTCTGGCCTGCACAGCAACAAATCGATGGAGCATGATGTCTCAATCGACTTTGAAGCTTTAGCCCTCGCCGTCCGAGAACAATACCCTATCTACTTAAATGAGGCGAACACTCAGAAGGTGACATGGATCTGTCACTACGGAAGATTTTCACAGGCCAATACCTACGAGAACCAGACCACGCCAGAGCGATGGCTGCGGGTTACGTTACCGTGGCCTCTACCTGAGCATATAGAACCCTGGAGCGCTGAATGGTGGGTTCTCAGGCCCAATGAAGTGGAAGAGCTGAACACCAAAATTAGACTCTCTCCTGTAGCAGATATTTTGGAAGTTCTTGCCCGTGACATCTAAAGTCAACGGTAGTTCTATCCTCAAACAAGTTAAATCCAGGCTGGCTGAGTTTCAAAACATCTGCAACCAGGAACAGGTAACAATTATTCGCTTCCTACCGCCTGAAACAGAACAAGACCCCATTGAACTTGCAAAATACGAAGCCGCTCGATTTTCGACAGAGCATAAAGCGAAAACATTTTCAGCACTTGGCTGTCAAGTTAAACAACCTATACTTGATTCTCTCACTACGCCGGATGTCTTTAGGAATCTATTGATAGAGGCCAATGCAAACTCTGTTGGTTTGATTGTCCAGAATCCAATTCCTGACGACTTAAAGAAGCTACTACCGCAAATCTCTTTCGAGAAAGACATCGATGGGATGCGCAGCGATAATCCCTACTTCCCTACCTCGGCTACTTCTGAGACAATTTACCGCTTAGTCGAATCCTTCGCTCAGGAAGGAGATACCGTAGCTGTCGTTGGCGCTGGCGGCTACGTGGGCGAAGGAGTCGTCAAACTCCTCAAAGAAGCTGGTATCGACACCATAGAAATCGAAATCGGAGATGACGAAACCCAAACCCGTAAAGCGAATATCGTCGTTTCAGCCACAGGTACACCCGAGCTTTTGGATGAGCAACACATCATCCCCGAACACCGCCTAGTCGTCGATGCAGGCTTCATTCCCGGCGAAGGAAAACCTCGCGGTGATGTCAGTCGCTCTGCCTACGACATTCCCCAGCATTTGACGCCGGTACCGGGTGGCGTTGGCCCCTTCCAGATGGCAACATTACTCGAACGACTGGTCTCACAGGTAAGCGGCAGGGAAATCGAGCCGTGGGTTTACCCAGCACCAGAGCCAGCACTCGATAAGGACAATGAGCTAGATCAAAGCACGATTGAAACCTTCTCAGATGTCGCAAACTTCTATCGGGAAGAGGCCAAAGACAAGGGAGTCAATCGACTGGTTAACGACGACTATGTGCTTGAGTTCTCAGACGATAAGCTCACTATCTCAGCCACAGATGAACGGGGCGTTATTTTCACTGAGACAAACGACAGAGTTCAATATGCGGTGACCTCTGAAGATATCAGAATGTTCGAGTCCTATGAACAGGAGCTTTTCCCAGAACGCTACTCAGAGATCGACCCGGAGATCGAGGTCGAAGACGACGGCTGGGAAATTGACTGAACTACTGCTGGGGACAACCCTCAACCTTCAAGGCACTGGGATACCCATACTTCTGACAGATAGTTGCGAGCTGGTCAGGGTGGATATTGTGACCCACAATCGTTGTCCACTGGGGACCAAGGAAACGTTGGCGGGTTCTGATGGCCGCTGGCAGACCTGTTTTGAGCACATTGTCCCGCAGGTCCAGACCGGCACCGACAGCATGAGTGCCTTCCTTCTGGGTTCTAGCATCGACCCACACCATCATGTGCTCAGCATCATTGAGCGCGATATCCCAATGTGGACCCGGCCAGCCGTGGGCGCTGAGCGCAGGATTCTGCCATTTATCTAACCCGTATCCCAGCTTCGAGACACCGTTACCGAGGGTGGCAACATCTTTCGCCTCCCGCTTGTTGAGGGATTCTGTCTTAAATAAATAAGCCTGACCCGGTGGGCCAAAGTTGTGAGTTGTCCACACGCCCCGCTTGAGAACTGAAATGTACATATCCCCCATTTCAATGGTGTCCGGTGTTTTTGTGCGGCTGTAGGCCACAAACCAAGGGTTTATCGTTCGGTACTTTTTGAACTGATCATCACCAAATTCATTCTTACAGCTTGAGTTGCTGGGATGATTGAGGGTGCTTGGTTTGCCGTTATAGGCTTGGCAGTAGCTGCTAGGGACAGTCGGTGCCGGAGCTTGCTCGTGGGGCTTAGTCACCGCATCTCTTAATTGAGTGAGCGTCAGCACTCCGGTTCCTGTGCGCTTGAAAGGTACTGAAGCCGTCTGAGTTCGAGAGCTTTGACCCGTGGCTTTAGCAAGGGATTTCGGCGATGGATTCGGGGTACTGCTCGTACCGGCACGAAACGCCCCCGAAGAACTGCTGCATCCACCGACCAGCGGCAGCTCTGACGGCAAATTACCCTGAGCGCACATCGTTTTGATGGTTTGCGGCGTCATGTTGTGACCCACCAGCGTTTTCCATTGACTGCCTACGATCTGGCGTCTGGAGTGAACCGCTGCCTTGCGACCCCGACCTTCATCAGAATTGAAGTAATCCCCGCCAATCCCATACTGGTAGTTCTGCCCATCAAGATTTGCAGGCTTACCCGGGTCAATCGGTTGAGTCCGAGCAGAGGCCCAAACCATAAAGTGCTCAACATCTTCAGAATTCACGCCAACTCTGCCGTTTTGAACCCAGCCGTGGGTATGGCGATTTGGCTTATTCCAGCCCTTTAGACCTAGCCCCGCAAAAGCAGCCCCGTTCTCGCAAGCAGCAACATCGGTATCTTTACCCGTGCCTATCGTTGGATATTCATAGGTATAGGCACGGCACGGCGGTCCCATCTCTGTTGTATGCCACTTGCCATCCTTGAAGAAAGATAAGAACATGCTGCCCATCTCTACTTTGACGTTCGGGGCTGCATCCCTCTGCAGGGAATCGATATGATTCCAGGTATTGACGTAGCCAGAACCGGCTGGAAGTGGCTGATCCAATCGCTCAGGCCGTGACGCAACACTAGGTCTGGGGTATTGCTGGAAATCAAAACTTTGTGGAACTCCCGGAGCAGGAACGTCGTGAGGCTGGGTAACAGTGGCGATCAAGTCCGTTAACGTCAGTGTCTTTCTGCCCACCGATGCGGTGGCGATCGCTTGCGGCGCTTGGGTCAAGGTGTAGGACGAGCTGCGTCTGACTGGCCTTCGGGCTGAGATCGTTGATGTTCGATTGCGATTCGCTATGTTTGTGAAATGGGTCTTACGCTCGGTTTCGTAAGTATTAGCGGTGAGTACCTTAAACGTATTGTTGTTGCGGGCGACAAAGGTGACATCGTTGAGACCGGCCCGCCAAACTGCCCCAGGCGTCACCAGCCGAACGGATGCAATCTGGTTGCGGTTGGATGGATTGGCGTACCAAGAGAAAAGCGGAGCAACGACCTGACCGTTGACATAGAGCCAGCCTTCCTGGGCACCTTCAGCACCCTTGACCTTCAAGTTCAAGCCTAGGTTCTTCGTTGGCTTCTGCTCTAATGAGACGGTCATCGTCTTTTTCGTACCGTGACCGCCCTCAATGGTTAAGGGCAGACCTGAAGACTGCTGAGCATTCACCCGCAAGGCAGATAGCGGGGTCGTTAGACCAACAGAGGTGAGGAGTAAGGTGGTGAAGAAAAATCGGTTCATAGCTTATGGATTGAGTTCGGCTTTAGGGAGTTCCCCTAGCTATCTATTGCAAAAGCCAAAAAAGCTGTTAATCCACGGCAGCACTCTGGAGCTGCCGTGAAACAATCTCGCGCAAAACAAACATAGAAAACGTGGATATTGCGATGGCGATCGCAAGCCATATGCGGCCTTTAGCTGTGAAACCGAAAACAAAGGCAAGATTCACAATGCCAATAAACCAGTAGTTTGTTTGGGCAATTGAAGTCATCACACCTATTACCGCTGCTCTGATTTCAGGCTGCGGGTGCTCCATCAGCTTTGACTTATCGGCAAGCAACAACAACAACACGATCGCAGCCGCAGCGAACGTTGAAAAGACAGATACAGTCCAGGCCCACCAAACGCCTGGCGGGAAACCCAAGTAACCCGAAAACATGATGGCGACACTCAAAAAAATCATTTCAGGTCTCATAGGGAAATTCCTCAATTAGTAAAAATTCCAAAATCCTGTCAAACGCTTACCTAGCTATTGCAAAAGCCAAAAATCCTGTTAATCCTCCATAAACTCAAACATCTCGCTCGGCGGTACTCGCCATTGAGAGTTGTCGGGACCGCTGGCAGGGCGAGCCAAGTGCGCCAGCTTGCGGATGGCTAACATACTATCCTCATCTCGAATCATCGAGGGCACAAACAAGCTGCGCTGATGCACCAAATCCTGCACGGTGATCTGCCCCGCCCTATCCTGACAAAAAGCTTCTTCAGCAGCTTGCTTGACAGCACCAGCTATTTCAGCCGCCGTGCAGTTGCGGAAGGCACTAATTAGGTTGTGCCAGTCCAGCTTTGAGAACTCAACACTCTCGGTGTATCGCGCCAGGTGAAGCGCGATGATCTCCTGCCGCTCTCCTTCTTTCGGCAGATCGACAAATACGATCTGGTCAAAGCGACCGGCCCGGATCATCTCGGGCGGCAGCTTCTCAAGACGGTTGACGCTGCTGATGATATACACAGGCTTAGTCCGCTCCTGCATCCAGGTGAGCAAAATGCCGTGCAGTGCGCCAAGGGGCATCTTCTCAAAGTCATCCCAGGCCAGGACGCAGGGCGAGAGAACTTCCGCAATTTGAATGATGGCTCTCAAGTTAGCTGCTGCTTTGGCTGGATTGTTGTCGTCTATAATCTGGCTCCAGTCAGTTGCCAGCAGCGGCATACCCAACAAATGCGCGGCGGTCTTGGTTGTTAAAGATTTACCTGTACCGGGGAGACCCCAGAGAATAAGCCCTTTGGGATAGTTGAGGCCCGCTTCTCTTGCCTCTGGGCTGAACAGCTTGGTGGTTTTGTGCAGCATTTCTTTGAGTTGGTCGAGGCCACCAATCTCGACATCGGGCTGACCCATCGACTCTAGACCGACCGCGCTGAGCTGAGCGGTTTTCTGACCAATGACGTAATTTGCGATGGTCTCCGACCGGCCTTCGGCCATCGCATCTTCATCACCGTGGTCCACCCGATCCAATATTTGCTCTAGTGCGCCAAGATGCAAGCCCAGACATGCTCTTACCAGTCGCGGCGACGGCGATCTATTGAGATATTCGCACAGCCATAGCTCTACAGTCCGATATTCAGGTACTGCATCAATCACTAGGGGAATGATGGCGCGTAAATCATCGTGCAGCTCTGGAGCAGGATCCAAGGCAATGACGGTATAGCCTTCCCTGAGTCGGTGGTACAGATCCACCCAGACAAAATGGTTGAATTTATCTAGCCCCCCTTCGAGTAAGTAGATCCCTGCCTCATTGAGTAAATCCATAGGACTATTGATGCTGCCTGAGCGATCTATCTGTCCGATGCTGACCAGACGGTTATTCTTGTACTGCAGCACTTTGGAATAGCCAGGACTCCAAAAGTAGATCGGCTGCTCTGACCATTGCTCTAAATCCGCCAGCACTCGCATCCGTTCACTGAAGGGGGATTCTAGGGCCAATACGCTATAGCCCTGCTGCAGTCTGTTAATCAAATCCATTTCTTTTGCCTCATGAAGAAAAACAGCTCAACCAATAGCGCTGATACCATCGCTACCCCTGTGACAGCGGCAGCAAACAACACCTGATAGGGGTCTGAATCAAATTGTGCGATCGCAACTTCCACCAGCAGATACGCTAGCGAGATGAAATAGAACGCGAAAAACCGGGTATTGAAGTAGAGAGCTTTGGGCTGAAAGGCTGATACGAGATATAGGAAAGCGATCCCGCTACACAGCACCGATACGATGCAACTACCCAGGCTGTTGTCTGCCCAGGATGTGCGAGTGGTGATCAGGAATACGGTTGCACCGAATGGCAACAGTTTTGGCAGTTTCACAATGGACAGACCTAAGTAGAGCGCTATCTATCTATTGCAAAACGTGCGAAAAGCTGTCGAAAGGTATTTTCGGGGCAAAGTCATGATGCAGCAACACAGGTGCTGCATAGATAGTGGGGTACCTGCCACCAACAGGGAATCTGCAGCCAGAGCTGTATTAGCTCCTTTCGCCATCATGACTGAGCAAATAGTCCATTGTTCGCTTGAGCTGCCGAGTCTCCTTCGCCATTATCCCAGCAATCTCAGTCAGCCCCAGGAGAGAGGTTTCAATCTTCTCAAGCCTAGATTCGTGAGCCTGCTCAATCCGAGTCATCCGGGCATCCTGGTTACTGGTGGCCTGCAGTAGGTTCGCTGACGTATTCGCAAGGCTTTCAATCATCGCCTCTATGCGATCCAGTCGGTCTGGTGTTGCTGCCGTCATATCCCTTGATTCCTCAATCTATACAAATGATGTTCAAAACTAGACTCTTTCAATTCCCGAAGCGAAAGGATGACTAAGCAGCAGCCACTTCAAAGCTGACCCCAAGATCGACACCAAGCACCTTCTCAATATCTCGCAACGTTTCTTCAGGCAAAGCCTTAGTGCCCTCTGCCTCAATCTTGTACCAATTCATAGGTGTCATATCAATCTCTCGACAGATACTAGCCAGAGAACGCGGGTCTCTTTCCCTAGCCTCTTTGATTTGGAGTCCCAACCCAGGAACTTCAACATCAATTACTTTTCTTACCTTCATCCCAATTAGCTTCATCTCTACTCCTTAGTTATAAACTCTAAGCTGTGAACTTATCATAAACCATAAGCTTATGATTGACAAACTATAAACTGATAGTTTATAATATTCATATACAAACAAAGCAAAGGCATCGCCCCTCCGACCAAGAAGTAAGCGATGCCGATGCAGTTAAACCCAACAAGGAATAACTTATGACTACTACTCTAACGCCAATCGTCAACTTTCATCCTGAGCAGTCCTATCCTGTTGCGATGCTTCAGGCGATGGAGATTGAGGCCGATACCAAGGCTTTTGTTGCCGACCTTAGCGACCTTGCCTCAGCCATGAACAACTATCTCGATATCGCTGATGGCGGACGGGATGAGCAAGACGACCTTGCAAACCGCTTTCAAGAGCTAAGTCGCCAGTTCTACTCGATCACAAGACTCTACGGTACTGACTTGAAAGCTTAAAGACTAGGGGGGCACCGCGCCCCCTCAACCCACTACTGCCCCCCAACGCCACGAAGGGACTACAGGAGAAATACATATGATTCAGACCGAAACCGTCCCAATTCCTAGAACCTGGATTGCTTACGACACAGCCGACGACGCCGAGCGCTTCCCAGTAGGGACTGGCAGCTCTCAAGGCGATGCAGTCTCGACTTACTTCGAGAACTGCCTAGAGATTGACCCAGATTATGCGAACGAGTCACTAGAGTTCGCTCGATTCCTTCAGGACTAACGCAAGGGGGCCAAGCGCCCCCACCGCCGCACTTCCGTAAACCCAACCGCTACAGGGAAAAAGGAGAAATACCATGACAAAATTCAAAGCCAACAAAGCGGCCGCCGAGCAAAAGCAGACCGAAGCCCTCGCCAAGCTCGAAGCCGGTATTGCAGCCCTAGCAACGTCCGGCGACTGGCAGGAGTATCTATCCTTCCAGAGCCGCTTTAATCAGTACTCGTTCCGAAATATCGTCATGATCCGTGAGCAAATGCCTGAAGCGTCTAGAGTGGCAGGCTATCGCGTCTGGCAGAAGATGGGCCGACAGGTCCGCAAGGGAGAGAAGGGCATCACCATATTTGCTCCAGTAACCCGAAAGATTGAAGACCAAGAGAGCGGCGACTCAAAGCGGATCATCTCAGGATTTAAGACGGCAACGGTCTTCGATATCTCCCAAACAGATGGGGAAGAGTTACCCGATATCTGCAACCCAATACAAGGAGACGATCAGGGACTGTTTAACGCCCTCCGAGACTTTGCTCATAGCAAGGTCTTCAAGACTCAGTTTAACTCTACTGGTCCTAACGGTCAGTGCTACTTTGCACCAGGAGGCATTGAAATCACCATTAACCCCCTGCTATCGCCGTTGCACCAAGCGAAAACAATGGCCCACGAGCTAGGTCATGCGTTGATGCATTCTGCCCAAGACTACCGGATGCATAACGAGCGGTCTGTTCTAGAGCTAGAGGCTGAATCAGTCGCCTTCGTGGTCCTCAATGCCCTGGACCTCGATTCCGGTGACTATAGTTTTGCCTACGTTAGCGACTGGATGAGCGGAACCGACGATGCGATCGCACAGCTCAAGGAATCCGGCTCTCGCATTCAGAAGGCGGCGAAGGAAATCATCGCAGCAGTGGAAGCTGCAGCACTGCAGCCGGTTGCTGTAGCGGCCTAGCACAAATCAACTTAACCCAACAGAGCCAGCCCTTCGATATAAACCGAAGGGCTGGCTCTGTTTATCTTGGCTCTACTTTTCAGTCACCATTCTGCTCCCTCAATATCTCCCGTATCGCCGCCTGCTCTCGAAGACATTCGCGATCGCAAGTATGCTCTCGGGTTGAGCGTGCTGAGTTGTACCAGAGCATCAAAAAGGAAAAAACGAGCGCAGTACCGACCATGACTACAAAGGTTTTGGCCCAGACAGATTGGAGCGGATGTCGAGGGATCTCGTCTAGCTCCTCGTCCCAGTCGTCAGCTTCAAGCGCTGACGCTGGTACTTCGATCTCGGCCTCTGATGCTTCATAACGCCTTTCCAGCTCCGCTTTGATCCTGGCCTCCACTGCTGCATCCAATTCGCCGTCGCGGATGGATTCATCAATCTTGGCAATGATTGATTCGCTAAAAGCTGCCGTATACGCCTCGACATACAAGCAAAAGATTTCGTCCAGTTGCGTTCCCTTTCGGGAATCGTCTTTTGGATTCCAAGGGTCAGGTTTATTGCTCATCTTTCGTAAATTTATCCAATAGATTGACTTGCAGGCAGTAGCCGTCTTCTTCCGAAGGACACAAAAAATCCTTCGGCAGGTTGAAGCCCAGCACAATCCCGAAGGTGACGCAGATCCCCACGACGACGACAAATTGCAGCGATCTGTACATCCAGTCCCGAAACAACCGCAGTTGCTTCTTTTGCTGAGAAATATGTTTTTGCCGCTGGGCCTGGATCTGGGAATTTTCTCTAAGCTGCCCCTGTATCTGATCGTCAATTATTCCGCTGACGATTCGGGCAATTTCGGAGCCGAGGGAACTGCGGGAAGCCCCAGCATCTCGATGAAGGTGGGTGCTCTTTCTCGACCTTCTCTTTGGCGCTTTCCCATAGCTTCCTGAATATCAGCCTCCAGGTCACCCGTACGTATCCGTTCATTGAGATCTGCTAAGACTGCTTGGTCTAATGCAGTTCCAAAAAGCTCATCCTGTCGGGCAAAGGTATCTGGCACTTTTTTATACAGCTTGCCCCCTTGCTCCGAGATCGCTGCCGGTAAGTCCCCTGATGGGTGAACCGGAGATATTTCTTCCGACTGCGACGGTTGTGACTCAGGCTGTCCGCTACCCTGCGATTCAACCCATTCCTTTGCTTGCTGATAATCTTGAGCGTGACCGTTGACGAAAGCGTCCAGTATTTGAACGCCGAGGTGATACTGATCGGTAGTCATTTCTGTAGCTTGAGGCTCAAGACCCAAGCATGTGTACAAAGCAGTTGTTTGGCTGCTTAGTTCTTCAACACTAAGATCGCCAAAACGCTCTTTGAGTGCAGCCTCTAACTCTGAACTATTGACCTTTTTGTTTTTTGCCATTGGATTAATCCTCTACAATTTCTGCATGTACTAATTGAGGCGGTGGACTGATCTTCGACAAGTCCACCTCTGGAGGTTTTACCCTTGCCCGAGATTGTTTAGTGCTGCCACCTCTGCGATCGCAAACGGCAGCAGAGGTGGCAGCTTCAGTAGTCTGATTTTTCTTTGCACGTCTGGCTTCCGCAAGCTTGAGCTTCTTAACGGCTTGGTAATGTTTCTGCAGTGTTTGAGGGCTTAGAGTGATCTCTGCCTTTAATTTTTCCGTTATTTTTTTGAGCGGGTGTCTCTGCTTCTCAATCATGTCTTGAAGGAGAGCGAAGTGCTTCTCTACCCACTGATGATGAATCGATGAAC
This sequence comes from Acaryochloris thomasi RCC1774, assembly GCF_003231495.1. NCBI lineage: Bacteria > Bacillati > Cyanobacteriota > Cyanophyceae > Acaryochloridales > Acaryochloridaceae > Acaryochloris > Acaryochloris thomasi. The sequence goes on along the minus strand of NZ_PQWO01000032.1, from coordinate 19,182 downwards.
GCTCAGGGATATGATCCCCTTCGTCATGCAGTTCTTCTAGGAGGTCTTGTATTTTCTTGAAATCAGTCACGGTATTACTCCAGATAACGATATGACCCTTTGCCTAGATATAGGCGAACAAGTACTGTTGAGCGTGCCGAGCTATCTATCCTGGCGACGAGGTTTTCCTCGCTGCCAGCGTTTATTTTTCTTCGTTGCTTTGTAATGCTTGGACAGCGTTGCGGGACTGATTTGAATCTCATCAGCAAATTGTTCACAGACCTTGGTGTAAGCCTGCTTCTCAAGCAGCAGTTGAAGACGTTCAAAGTTCTGCTCTACCCAATCACGTTGAGCGGATGGTCGTATGTAGGTTCCTTCCCATATAAGCTCTAACAATAAGAGGGTTGTGTGAGGTCTTAACTCTGTCATCGAGCTACTCCTATTTACGCGGTTATATATCTATTGCAAGTCGCAAAAATAGCTGTTATTAAGGTGAAATCTGGTGCCATTGAAAGGCTTCCTATCTACTACGCCTCATGGGTTACAAAGCTGTTTACATTACTTCATCACTATCGTTACGAGTCCTTTATCGCAACAGCACCTCCAAGACTCACGAAAGAGAAGTTTCAGGAGAAGAAGTCGGCGTTACGGGGTGAAATTGCAATTGTTTAGGTCTTTCGATACAGACCACTTACCACAGCCCCAATCCCAAGACCTACAATCAGACCGTTCAAAACAGGGAGATCGCGGCTACGGAGCTGCTGTACAGCTCTTGATTCGGCTCCAAAGCACACCCTTAACCTCAGCGCTTTCAGATAGACTCTCTTGCCAGTGTCACAAGACTCACGAGAGCCTGCAGTAGTCAGACGCCCCAATCCAACCCGCCCTAGCACTACAACTCTCACCCCAGGACTTACGCTCAGATACTTCATACCGGAGAGATAGAGCTTTTCTAGAGGTGGCTACATCCGCAAACCGTCTTGCCCCCTTGCCCTAACCTTGAGACTTGCGAACAGGACAACAGGAGAGCTACTGGGAGTTAGCACCATTCGTCAGCCCCAGACTTACCGCTCCCTTGCCACATCTCTCAACCCAAGACTTTCGCCAAGCTGAACTCATGGACGTTCTGGGGCCTATGCGATCAGGCTACAGTTCGTCAGCCGTATCCTTTCGTCAACTCTGGCCGGAACCCTAGCCCTAAGAGTAATGCTCTCGCTTATTCGGGAGGCAGCCTGGAGCGGAAGAAGTACTTACGCGTAACTTAATTTCCCGGAGGATTCAGACAGTACGGCGCTCCCGCGCCCAAAACACGGAAAAAGAAAGGAAGGCGGTAAGACAAAGACTGCATAAGGATTACGCCCCAGAGCACGTTAGAAAAAACTGGGGCTTCGACAGCTTTTTCGGCCACTTGCAATAGATGAATAGACGCAAAGTTCATCTCAATGCTCACCGCCCACAACGTCAGACCAGAGGCAGCAGCCTCCTACTACGAACAAGAAGATTCCTACTACGCGCAGGAAGAAAATGCCTGTGGGTCACGCTGGTATGGAAACCTTGCCGCGCAGGTTTGCCTTGAGGGTGCAGTGGAGGCAGAAGACTTCCGAAGGTTCATCCACGGCAGAGCGCCCAACGGCGTCAGACTACGCGGCGTCAGCAATGCCGGGAATAAAACCAGGGGAGGTTACGACCTCACGTTCTCTGCGCCCAAGTCAGTTAGCCTGCAAGCACTGGTCTGGAATGACACGCGAGTGATTAAGGCTCATCGAGAAGCCGTTGATGCGGTCCTCAAGGAAATTGAACTGAATCACTCCCTCGTTGAGATCCGCACCGGAGGTAAACGCCAGAAGGAGATCACCGGCAAGTTAGCGATTGCCACCTTCACCCATGCCACCAGTCGCAAGATGGATCCGCAGCTCCATACCCACGCCATCATCATGAACACCAGCTACTGCAGTGATGGCAAATGGAGAGCACTGCGGAACGAAAGCTTCTTTCGAGATAGCCGACGTGACTTAGGCGTTCGGTATCAACATGAACTCGCCGCCAACCTACAACAGATTGGCTACGGGATTGTCTGGAAGCCAAACGATACCTTCGATATCACTGGGTATACAAAAGAACAGCTACGGGCCTTCTCCCAGCGCACCGTGGAAATAGAAGCGATTGCCCAAGCCAAGGGCGTTACAGGCTGGCGAGAGCTAAAGCACATTAGCCTGCAAAACCGCCCCGTCAAGGAACTCGAAGAACCCCAGAAATTAAAGCAGCAGTGGCACGACAGAGCGCAGGGGGTGGACCTGCAAAATCCCAGGCTGCATATCGTTCAAGAAAACGTGGTCTCTATCCCTGTGCGTGAAGAACAGCAGGGCATAGAAAGGACTACGGCAGAAAAGGCTTCAACCGTTCAACCCACAAAACCAGAGGACATCAATCATGGAAGAACTACTAACACTCGTGAACGAGATCAAGCAGCAGAACCAAGTCATGAGCGAGAGGCTGACGGCAGTCGAGAAGCAGAACCAAACCATAAGCAGGCAGTTGGAGACAGCCAACGGACGGTTGATGTCAGTCGAGCAACAGAATCGGCTCTTGATCCAGCACAATCAACAGCTCAACGAGAACAACGAAGCCAGACACAAGAAGGTGCATCAATTGGTCAATCAGTCGATGAATACAATGCCAGTGGTTCTCAACGGGCATCTGATGGAGTTCACCGAAGCACTGAGCGAAGCGCTGAAGGGCAAGAAGAACGACGACCTAGCCCAGAGCATCAAGCAGCTTTACGGAAGGCTCGACGCTTTGATGACCCAAATCAACGACGCGCAGCTCAACAACGTCTCGATGCTGGGCACCAATCAAGACTGGATGGAGCAGTTGCAAGACTTAGTGGGAGAGTTGAAGCGGCACGGGCTAACGGGTCGCTCATCACTGACGATCGATCTACCGGATACGGCGAGCCTGCCAACGTCTCTAGAGACCAATCAGATGCAGCCCTCAAACGCTCCATCAACGAACTAGCCAACGACATCAATACTTTTAATGCTCAGGAAGTATTGGCGGAAACGCTACCGGGCATCAATCAGGCGCTAGAAAAGTTAGGACTGACCATCGACAAATCACTGGAGCTGGCTCAAGAGAAGGTTCATCAACCTGATCTCTCAAGCTCCATTGATTCACTCGCAGATGCGATCTCACACAACCAAGCTGAAGCGGTCATGCTGGAGGTGGGTGCCGCACTTGGAGAACGCTTGCAGCACCTAAGCCAGAATCACAATCTCGTTGAACTCGCCGATGCGATTCAGACGAATGCGGACCTGCAGGTAATCGCTGAATCTGGCTTAGGTGAAAAGCTGCAGGAGCTAGCTAGCGTCGTTGAGAACCAAAGACCATCAGGAATCACTTTCGAGGGTATAGAAGAACTAGCTGAAGTGATTCATTCAGGTGACATCGAACAAACCTTTGCTGAGTCGTTGCCCCTCATCTCAGAGACGCTTGATGCTCTGCAGCTACAGATTGACCAGAGCCTCACAAAAGGGGTGGCAGATCACATCACTAACGCTGTGGGGCAGTGGACCAACGAACAGCGCATGGTGGAGGCGATGGCTGCAGGCGATCAAGCTCAGGTGATGGAGCTACTTCGGGAGTTCACGGGACCGTCAACCGTCAGGCCACAGGTGCAGGAGTTAGCGGAGGCATTACACGGCTGGCAGGAGCAACAGCTCATTGCTGAGGTGGCCGCTGAGTTCTCGGGCGTGATGGATCGTCTCAGAGGACAACATGGCATCGAACAGTTGGCAGAGGTCATCACCAAACAGCAAGCAATGGAGCAGGTGGCTGAGGTCATCACTGAAGTCAGCGGCAGGTTGGAACAGTGGATGCAGTACCCACAGATGGCTGAGTTGGCTGAGCTAATTCAACAGCAGGCCGACGTGGGGACACTGCTAGAGTCGGGCCTCACCGATAAGCTCAACCATGTGGGCCATAGCCTAGAGCAGATGACGAGGCAGCAGCCTTCTCTTGAAGGGGTGCAGGAGCTAGCTAAGGCGATTCACGAGACCCAGCAACAGGATGCCATAGCCGAACACATGCAGGTCTTTGTGGGCCTAGGCGATCACGTTGAAAACTGGATTGAGCAGCAGGCCGATGTACAGCGATTGGCTCTGCTCGTTCAGACACTCAGGTCCAATCCTGAGGTGTCGAGAGAGGAGCTGCAGAGATTAACGGAGCAGATGCGGAATATGGGCATTGATGTCACACCCAAACCTCAGAAGAAGGCAAAACCTGTGGTGGAGAAGCCAGTACTGAAGAAGGATAGGCAACCCACCCAGCCACCGACTCAGCCACAAGTTGAAAAGCCGGTACTGAAGAAGGACAGGCTGGAGGCTGAAGCTCAAGTAGCTAACGAAGCTCCACAGCAGTCAACAGAAAAGACAGGACGAGTGTGGACAACACAGAGATTGCAAGCGCTGGAATACCTGAGACCCACTTACATCGAGAAAGAGCGGTGGGTGGAGCTGGTCAAAGATTCATCAATCCATCCCCAAGTGGCTGCGAAGTATTTCTGGTCTCTCGATGGGCCAGGGGCCAAGGAACATTTACTCAACTACGCGATGGGGCAATTCGCAGGCCACGGCACCCAATACACCACAGCTCAGGTAGAAAAGTTCTTAGCTCGATACGAGCATCTTGAAGCGGGCGGACTCTGGTGTGAAGGCAGGCCGTTCAATGGCGAACCGTGGGGGCAACTCAAGCCTAATACACCCGTCACTGAGGAGAAGGACAAGGATCGCTTCACCATCTACCTGAAAAATGGTCAGGTGCAGAACCTGGAAAAGCCTGCAAACTACAAGCCAGAGCTGAAAGAACGCAAGTACGAGTCTATTCCAAAGGCGTCACAAAACCTGCCCTCACACCGCAGTCACTTTGCCTTTGCCAAGGATCTCGATGACATCAAGAACGAAACCAAGGAAGTCTGGATTACTGAAGGGGCCAAGAAGGGCGCTGCAATCTATACCAGGGGTATTGATGCGATTGCTCTCAATGGCGTCAATGGGGGCTACAGCAAAGATGACAATGAGCAGCGGTATCTCGATGGACATCTCAAGCAATACAACTGGCAGAGCCGGACGGTGGTGCTGTGCTTCGACAAAGATCCACCGGAGAAGACCAAGACACTACGGAATGTTGCCATCGCAATGCATCGGTTCGGTCGGCTGCTAGAGCAACAGGGAGCCAAGGTGGAGGTGGCCGAGATGCCAGGGAATGACCAGGGCAAGCTGGGGATCGACGACTGGCTGGCGCGGGGTAATCAGTTGAGCGACTTGAGCTATTCGACACTGGATGAATGGGCGCAGGAAAGTCCCTGGCTGGAGAAGGAGCTTGCGGCTCATGAGTATGAAATGGAGCAAGAGGAAGGGTTTGAGTATTGATGCGAGGAAATTTGCCAAGATGGAGCAAAAGCACGAAATGATCAAACGAATGGACGCAATCGATATTCCAGAACAGCTCCCTTTCCTTGAAGCTATTAGCTGGCAAGCGGATAAGGAAAAGCTGAAGTCCTTGGAACCCTTTGATATGTTGCGCTGCTATGAAAGGGGCTGGCAAAACCTGGGCGTTCTCTCAGATCCCAGTGATGAAGAATGGGCCTTTATCCGGGCCTTAGTTGAGCGCTACAAGTCCTGGTTAATCAGTGAATTTCAATAAACTTTACGAGCTACCATTCCCCACAACCGAGGGAAATAAAAGACAAACAGCAGGGCGATCGCAACGGCGGCTATCTCCCAGTAGATCGAAGCGAACTGCTGATCACCGGAAAACAAACGATCTGCGATCAGAACCATGACAGCCCGAAAGGACATACCCAGTGGTTTTATCTGCCGGTATCGATATAGCTCAACTGTTGGCAGGGTGAAAAATACGCCCACCATCATCAGACTCGGGAAGCCGATTGTGGCAAGCGTCCCATTGATCAAGAAATTACGATATGCCGCAACCAAAATCAGAACAACGCCCAGCAGCGACAGACTTGCGATCGCCTTATCCATTAGCGGTATCTTTCGCCTCATGCTGACAGGGTACCAAGAAGAAGATACACAGAGACTATGACGGCAGTTGAACTGAGAAAACGAACGCTCAAGCGCTGGAACTACCGCTGCGCTCTGTGCCCCTGGAAACGCACCTATAAGTACGCGCATGTCCACCATACGAACTACCGTAGATACGGCCACGAGCTGATCGGAATCGACCTACTCCCGCTGGCTCCCGGCTCCCACCGCTTCATCCATCGCTGGCTCGGCTGGGGCGATCGCGTCCGTACCCAACGACTGGGGAAGTACCCAAACCTGCTGCAGCGGCTGGCGCACCTCTGGTGTCGGCTGATGCTGGGGGTGTGCTGGGGGTTGGGGGGTTAACCTCTCAGTCATCATCAATACCAAAACCCTCATCAACCTTTTGTTCTGATTCCTGTTCCCGCTTAAATTCTTGTTGCTCAAGCTCATCGGCAAATGACGTGAGATGAGCTACCAATTCTGAAGAGGGCTGGTAGATATCACGATTGGAATCTGGGGCAATATCTATCACCTTCTCTCCATTGTCATCCCAAACAATGACTTCGCTGCCTTCAATGGAAGTTATTTGGTATCGCCATACAATCCCCTCACTTGAGAAACACTGCTCCACGCCCGTTATGAAACCACTGTGCCCTGTTATAGTCACCGTTCTCACATGGAGAGGGTACTTTGGCTTACTGGAAGACCAGTACCGAGGTATCTGCCGCTCTACTGATGGAACTTGAATCATCGAATTTCCTCTCTACCGATCTACCGATAATCTGGCTTTACTGTTGTCAACAGAATTCCCTCGAAAAACTGGGTGTTCCGAATGATTGCGTCTTGGAGCTGAATCTTTCCGATTTTTGAACCACCGAAATTAACATTGGTTAGGTCTGCACCAGAGAAGTCTACGATTCGCAGTTCAGCGCCCTCAAAGCTAGCCCCAGCCAGCTTTGTATTTCTCATGTTGACCCTAAACATATTGGCATCGCGAAAGTTGGCTTGCCTCAGGTCTGAGCCTTCAAAGTTAACACCCGCAAGCTTTGAATAATTAAAGTCAATTTCTGGCAATGACTTACACGAAAAATCAGCATTGTTGCTCACTGCTCTGCAAGAGAAATCTCTCGCTCCTCGCTGGTACTCACGCCATACAGACTCCGGGGTCAAAGGCGTCGGGAAAGAGAGAGTTGATGGCTCTAACTGATCACAATCTGGATAGTAGTAGTACTGATAGACACATAAATCCTGACGATCGAACATCCATTCACCATTCACACGAGTTGCCTTTATCCTCCCCCTACCTACATCAGAGAGGATATGCTCTTTGTCCAGACTAATTAGGGATATAGCATCTTCAAGGTTTATCTCACTCGACCCTGACACAGCAATGCTTCTGTCGATTAACTCCACTAGCTGCCATGCTCCAACTACATTACACAAATAAACTCAGTTCCAGACACAAAGAACGAAAATGAACCGGGGTGAATACTGTTGCTCACAAGAGTCGAACCGTCAGAAGGAGACCATGCTGATACTGACTCCATCTAGCTTTGCTCCACTCATCAAGCTGACCGCAAAGTTAGTCCGATTCAGGATAGCTCCACTGAAGTCAGCATCCTCAACCACAGCTCCCTCAAGGTTTGCATCGGATAGATCTGCATTCCTGAATACGGCTGAGGTAAGATCCGCACCAACAAAAATGGCCTGCTTGAGAATACATCCAGAAAAGCTTGCACCCTTCAAGCCGGACTCCCAAAAATCAATACCACTAAGATCCTGACCATCAAAACGTCCACCTTTTATGGAGAGTCCAGGGAAGTATCTTTCCCCTGCCTCATAAGCCTCGATCACACCTTTTGCCTTTTGTTCAGCCCAATCGCCCAACCAGTAGGGACCACAGGAGTTCTCAAGCCAGGGCGCGGAACCGTTGTGATTGTTTCTTTGCCAGCAGAACTTACTCAGCCCGCGCTTGCTAAACCGCCACTGACCATCAATGCAAGCCCCAGGTAGATAACCCTGGCACACAGCATTGTGCAACTGCTCCTCCGTCACACCCAGGAACGCCGCAGCCTGAGCTGGCAGAAGGATCTCGTCAACTGGCGTAGAGGCTTTGGCATTAGTTGATTGCATACGTTCACATTCTCCAAACTTGTTGTTGACACAAATATCTCAATACATGGTTCTTAAGCACCTGGAGGCCAAGGATCTGCCCCCTCTAGATTGGCCCCATAGAGATTCGTGGCTTTAATCCACACATTACGAAGATCAGTGCGCGATAGATTGGCATACGAGAAATCTACCCCTCGCAAATCACAACCCACCAGACATGCACCTTCAAGGTTCGCACCACTAAAATTGGCACCCCGCAGATCGCTCTCCCATAAATCGATGCCTCGTAAATCCATCCCAGAAAAGTTAGCGCCTCTTAGCGCGAGGATCGGAAAACGACGCTCTCCACTCTGGTACTGAGAAATTAAACGCTCTGGCGAAGTAAGGCTGTATCCCTTAGCCAACACTTGCTCATAAGCAACCGGAAACATCGTAGGAAGTACAGACAAGCTCTGCCAAGAGAAGTAGCTATATTCGACTTCATCCCAGATATTCGTGCAACTTGTTCCATCGACATAGTTGATATAGCGAGTATCGTTATCGTCGATGCGATTCTCCGATGGCTTCTCTAGGAAGTAAATCAAAAAGTGATCGCCAAAACGGGCACAGGTGTTCGGGTCTAGCTTTAAGAGGCACTTGATATCTGTTTCAGGTCGTTCCTCCTGAGCCGACCAATATTCAGGACCATCTTCGACCCGACACCAAATCTCGACGCCTCCCGCATGGCGAAAGGATTCGACCGGGGCATTCTGGTTCCACCAGTCGCAAATCTTTCGCACTGCTTTTGAAGTGTGGTACTGACCCGCTGACAATGAATGAGTCTCTTGTCGCGCATCTTCTACGGCTTCAAGCAAAACGTCAGAGGGGATCTCTAAACAAGCACAAGAAAGATGCTCTTTGCGATAGGTCGAAAACGTTGTAGCTGGCTCGATATTGTGGAGCTGGGTTTGATTCTCAAGCAACTCAAGGTGGGGCACGTCACTCCAGGCATGGCTTTGGAGGTCAAGTGTCTGCTCAAAATCAATACGGAAGTGACTTTTATCAAATCTGCAGTGAAACGAATCATCGCTTTTCGCGAATGTATGACCCAGTGATGATTCATCGAAGTGCGCGATCGCCTTCGCATTTTGAGAATTGATGCCAAACATAGTGTTGGCACTCGCCATTGAGAAGAGATGACCCTGCTGTGTATGCTCCAAATTGAATCTGATGCGGTGATGGATCGTCCAAGGCTGATTCTGATCAACTTCCCAAGTTAAAGACAATTCGGCCCAGGTCTGATTCTCTAGCAATGGAAACTCCCAACCCATCTTGCGATCAACACTCCCAGCGACATAAAAGCTCTCGTTAGGGAAGGGCTGAGTGATCTGAACGTCGATGGGCAGGACGTTATGAAAGGTAAAATGCGGCAACCCTAATGGACCTGCGCCATCATTCCTCAACTTCAGATTCGCCCTAATCAGAGAGACGGAGGAAACCCGACTGTTTATCAAAATCTGGGGCATCAAATGAAGCGTCCAATCGTCACAATCAACGTATGGGATTGGCTGGCCGTCAGGTGTCACCAAAACGCTGCTGTCACCTATTTTCTGTACCACTATCTGCATGGTCGCACTCCTTCTCCATCGCTCTCACTTACCAACCTCAATGCACCAGCCACGATCCCATCGAAGGTGTTGCGACCAGGACCGGAGGCAATATTCGCGAAAAAATTCTTATCGGAACCAAGTACAGTCCGATGAATGCCATCCGGCCTAATCTGGGTCTCCAAAACCACGCCATCGTCAGAAGAAACAAGGCGATCTCGCAAGTCTGGCGACCTTAGAATAGCCACAGCAGATTCACTGGACTCATCAGCCATTTGCTCAACGAGACCCAACAATCGCCTTGATGCTATGCCGAAGAAATCACTCATCAAGCGTCCCCTTTTCCCGCAGATCGTCCAAAGCCACCGGAGGCAGGTCTGCAGCCTCAACAGCAGCCGAACCACCGAAAGGCAGTGGTGCGCTGTTGTCGCTTCGTGAGTCTTGCAATTGGGTACTGATGCATACAGATTTCCCACTACCCACTCTCCCAAGCAAATCCAAGTGCCTCATGAGATCAGCCCTCCTAGATCCAAGGAAGTTGGGATCGCAGTCTCCCCAGCCTCATTCATTCTCAGATTCGCAACAGCCAACTCAGGCAAAGCTGCTGCCTCCACAGGAGTCGCAACGCAAGTACAACAGGTGTTGTACTTGCGTCCATTGACAATCAACCGTACTTCCTGAGCAGACAGCGGGTGTCGGGCGAATAAATCGGTGAATCTATCGTCGAGAGACAACGATTGTTCAAGCTGCTGCCTATCTTCTGTGATGAATAAAATATGCATGTGAATTACTCCGCTGACGTTGTTGAAGGCGAATGAATACTCCTTTTCGATAAGCAATAATACGATTCGCCTTATCCAGGTTCACTCCAACCAAGTCAAGACGCCGTAGCAGCTAGCTGCTTTTGAGTGCCACCATCGATCGCATGAGACTGAGAAATACTCTCTGAAAGAAGATCGCGCCATGCTGTCAGGTACCTCAGCACCACCTCGTAGCGATCGCTATCCAGGTAATACCCAGAAGGTACGCCCAAGTGCTCCTTCACCTGTTGATTTCCTAGCAACTCCAGCTCCTCTAGATCCTGAGGAGTCAAGCCCGCAGACTGAATAGACGACCACACCTCATAGAGGCCCATCCCTGGCTGCAATAGATGATGATATTCGTCCCAAAACTGCATTGCCGTCTTCCATGACAGGTTCCCAGCAATTAGACCAATGGGGCCATCCGATAGCTTCTGCTCAAGAGTGACATTGCTAAAGTCAGTTAGAGCACTGACCAAATGGGAGGTTAGGCAGTACTTTGTGCTGTCCATTTTCTTCATATCCAGCAGCCCACGAGAGACTTGATAGCGGATACCATTCTCTAGCTGGTTAATGACAGTTGATAAAGCTGTAATCAGTTGAGTACTCATTTCATTCTCCAATATTTATTACGGTGGTCATAGGAACCCGTGGAATAACCACAGGCTCCTATCGTCTACACACGCTGGAGCTGATTCTCTTTCCAGAAAGCAGGACGATCGCAGCTCGATAACTCTAGCCATCGCTCACCGGCTGACGTCGGTTGTTCGTAGGCTATGTAGTTCCGAATCACGATAAACCTCCTCTCTGGGCAAAGTTTCAGGTAAACCTCCTCGCCGATCGCATACTGCGGCTCGGGCACCACAGCATTACTCTCAGGAAAGTGCTTGTTCCAGATGTGCGCTGGAATTGCCATTGGTCGTCCTCCGACTGACTTGGGTGTTTCCAGCAATCGAAGGCTATGCCTTAGCAGACCAACGGCCTTCTCTCCCCACTCGGAGCGATCGCTGAGCAATTGCTCTAAGTGGCTTGAAAATATGAGTCGGGTTACGCACCGACTCTCTGCCAACAAAAACTAATCTGCTGGGCTTATGCGCCAAACAAGTTGGTTGTGATATCTATCTATTGCAAGTGGGGCAAAAAGCTGTCGAAGCGAAAAAAAATGCTCCCAGGTATGACCCTGAGAGCGCTGATATATCTACGGTGTGGCTAGTGAAGACAAAACGACATCGCCAAGGAAGTTATGACGCTTCCCCGAGACGACGCTCTGCCTCCTGTCTCATAACATCTTCCAATGTGGGGCGCGGCGTCCTTGCCTTGGGTTGAGCTGCGGGCTTAGCAATGGGCTTCACGGCAGGTGGTGTAACGACCTTACGTGGAGGGGTTACCTCAGCTTTCGCGGCAGGCTGTCGGACAGCCGTTGGCGAAGACTTAGCTCCAGCGTTTGCCTTTGACTTAACTTGAGCCTGATTCGACTCTGCCCAGGCGTTCATTGACCTGTACAGAACCGATAGCGCCACGATCACAAAAGGAGTGTAGAAAACGTCTACTAGATGTATAAATCCAAACATGATTCGATTCTCCAATTTTGTTTTTTGTCAGTACTGACATCTCTTGCGAGACATCGCGGTGGCAAATGCAGGGGATTGGAGGCCCGTGCAATGCCTAGAGCAATTGGAGGGATCGAACCCCTAACCACTCCGTAGAATGGCTCCTCCCACCGAGGACAATCGCAAATGAATGAAACGCCCTATATTCGGCTAGTTGGAACCCATGACCGCCAATGAAATGAATCACTGGGCTTAAGTCGGTTTGGTGTATGTCTATCTATTGCAAGTGGGCAAAAAAGCTGTCGAGCGCAAAAAAAGCGCCCCCAGGTTTAACCCTGAGAGCGCTTATTGTTTCTACGGTGTGGTTAGTTATAGAGAGGGTAGAACTTCGCTTTGATACAGGTTTCCACCTGCACCAGATCCATATAGCTATCTGGATCAAAGTTCTCTGCATAATGCGGGTAATGCTCGGCTATTAGCCATCGCCTCACCGCTTCTGCAAATGTCTCACCCTGGGGCTTGACCACCCTTTCTATTTGGCCACGGAGCACGGCAACGGGGTCTCCGGGTAGGTAGACTGTCTCGCTGCTCATGCTACGCCTCCTGTTGTTGCATACCTAAAGCAATCCGCTGAACCGTCAGCAGGTCCGAATGTTTGCTAAAGTCCCAAGCATCAATAGCCTCAGCTTCCTCTGGAGCAAACTGGTCTTTCAACCACTGCCGCAGATCGTCTTCGGTATTGACCCCTACCAACTGGTAAATCTCAGCCCGCAAAGTGACGACAGGATCATCACTGTGGCTTTCAATCCGGGATTGCAGGGCGCTCTGTAGACTCCTCACAGACTTCATGCTCGTTAATTTAAGCTCGGAATCTGGGATATCATCTACAGCCGCTTTTGCAGCTTCTGCATGGTCCGCAATGAAATAGACAACGCCGCGTACGGCTTTTGCCCACGTCAACCGACCGCCGCCTTTTGACTGAACTTTCGCCTTTCGCTGCGTCAACCCGGAGGCATCGGCAGACAATAGACGAAACAACTTTTCGCAATGCTCACGCTTCCGAAAACTCACAGCCTTATAGTTCAAGTCATGCGCGAACCCGTTAAGACCACCGACTTCGGCATTGGTCTCATCGTAGTAAGTCGCGATGACCCAGTTCCTGAGACCCTTCGCGTTGGCGATTGGCTTTTCAGAATGCTGGGAAGCATGTTTGCACATGCCCTCGATTAAAGAGTTGCGAGTCAACTTGGCGATCGCGTCGTTATTAGTTGCGTTAGTCATCGTTCGATTCTCCAATTTAGTTAATGTCAGTACTGACATCCCGGAGGACATCGCTTTGGCAAATGCAGGGGATTGGAGGCCCGTGCAGTGCCTAGAGCAATTGGAGGGATCGAACCCCTAACCACTCCGTAGAATGGCTCCTCCCACCGAGGACAATCGCAAATGAATGAAACGCCCTTTATTCGGCTAGTTGGAACCTGTGACAGCCAGCAAAATGAATCGCTGGGCTTACGTCGGTTTGGTGTATATCTATCTATTGCAAGTCGTGAAAAAAGCTGTATTCAAACAAAAACGCCCCCAGGTTTTACCCTGAGAGCGATTGCTATTTCTACGGTGTGATTGAGACTAGTACTGAGCGGCACGAATAGCCCTATCCTCAAGAAGGAGTTGAGCGCGTAGTGTTTCGATGCCTAGATTATCGGCCCCGGCAGTATTGTTGAGTGAATCAGACCGGCTAGCCCTAGAAAAGCTGCTGAGACGGTCAAGCACGCCTCAACAAATTGCCCTTCGCGCCAAGATCATCCTTCGGTCCGCCTCCGGCGCAGGCTATGGCGAGATTTCCAGAGCCTTGAGCATTAGTCTCGATACAAGTCGCTTATGGCGTCGGCGTTGGCTAGAGTTATCAGATTGCGATTTATCAGTAGAAGAGCGTCTTAAAGATGCTCCCCGCCCCGGTGGTCCTGCCAAATTTAGCTTAGAGCAACTAACCCAGTTGTATGCTCTTGCCTGTGACCCACCGGAGAAATATGGTCTCCCTATTAGTCACTGGAGCGCTCGGGAATTAGCCACTGAGATGACCAAGCAAGGCATTGTCGAGAGTATCAGTGAACGCCATGTGGGTCGATTGCTGGAAGAAGCAGACCTCAAGCCGCACCAGAGTCGCTACTGGTTGCATCCCCCCCGACCCACAGTTCCAAGCCAAGGTCGACGATATCTGTCAGGTCTACCAGCACGCTCAAGGACGGGCTGAGCAGGGAGAGATGACCTTCAGTCTCGACGAAATGCCAGGGATTCAGGCGCTAGAGCGCACCATGCCAGACATACCCATGAAGCCGGGTCGACCGGTCAAGCGCGAATTTGAATATATTCGTCATGGCACTCAAGCGTTAATTGCTAGCTTGAATGTCGCCAGTGGCCAAATCGCCAAGGCAACGGTGGACAACACCCGAACTGAGAAGGATTTGGAGGCTCATGTCAGCGGTCTCCTTGAGGAAAACAATGCAGCGAAAAAGTACCATTTGGTGATGGATTGTCTCAATACTCATCAATCAGAGGCGATGGTACGCCTAGCATCTGCATTAGAAGAAGAGCAGATTGAATTGGGGGCTAAAGGAAAGCGGGGAATTCTCAAATCGATGGTCACGCGAGCTGAGTTCTTGACCAACCCGTCTCATCGACTGGTAGTCCATTTCACCCCTAAGCATTGCTCGTGGCTCAACCAAATTGAACTGTGGTTCAGCATTCTGGTGCGAAAGCTACTGCGGCGTGCGAGCTTCAAAAGTCAAGCGCAGCTCAAACGAAGAATTCTAGAATTTGTGGAGTACTTCAACCACACGATGGCGAAGCCTTTCAAATGGACTTACAGGGGGAAACCGCTCGTGGCTTAAATAATGGCTCTATTCATGCCGGACAGTACTAGTTAGGAAGTGCAAGCATCACGGACGAACCGCTCTGCCATCGACTAGCAAGCTATTCGCATAACTCACCAGCTCCTGCTTTTCGTGCGCCTCTACTTCCGGGGGATTAACCCGATCCTCTATCAGAGCCAGGTTGAACCCAGCACTTAGACCGAACGCAATAGCTAAAACTGAGCAAAGAGTATTTAGATCCTTCGCAGGTTTTTCGCTACTCTCAACAGGGCGAACACTCTCCTGAGCCTGCGTCTCTGATGGGTCAGCACCAGATACCGCCGTCTCGTCACATGAGCAACGTGACGGAACGCCAGGACAGTCTACAAGACCTGCCCGACGCTCCGGCTCAAAAGGACAGTCGCTACACTCCTCATCGGTACACTCCTCACTCGCCTGACTTTCAGTCGTCAACGACTCAAAAGAAGGATGGGCTTCTTGAGACAAGACGTTGTTAAACGAACTTGCCACAGGCTCCCACTCTGTCTCCGACTGCTCCTTGAGCCAATCAGAAAGCTCCGCCTCCTCAATCGCCGCCTTGGTCTCCTTTAACAGATACGTTTGGCGAACCAAATGATCGCATAGAGTGATACATTGCTGAGCTAGCCATACCATCGGCTGACTATCACTGCGCTCTCCGGCACACTCAATATTGCTCTCGGCAATACCTGAGTAATAAACCGTCAGCTCAGTCTCAGAACAAGCAGCACTTCCACACAATTTCTTTAGTCTCCACTCACAACTTTCTGCCAAACAAGAATTCGCCCGAAGAAGACTTCTGTAAACAGTACGAAGATTTTTGCGGTCTCCGAAATCAAACCAGTCCCTATAGAAACTGGGGAGGCTAATCCACTCCTTGAATATATCGACATTGGGGCCTGAAAAGGTCCAACGCAGATACGCCAGAAGTGTACTCAGATCCTTGTTCTCCGCTTGTTCACAAAAGGTCTCACCAAGAGCTTTCTCACTCAACTGAAACATGATTTTTCCTCCAATTCATTGTCAGATCTGACATCCCGAAGGACATCGTTTTGGAAACTGTGGGGGATTGGAGACCCGCACAGCACCTAGAGCAATTGAAGGAATCAAACCTCCAAACCACTCCGTAGAAAGTGGTTCCCTCTCCTCTGAGGGCATTGCTAGTTAAAGGTCTGCCCTTTATTCAGATTTGAGTTCTGCCAATGACTGCCAGCGAAATGAATCACTGGGCTTAAGTCGGTTTGGTTATACCGATCTATTGCAAGTGGAGATAAAAGCTGTATCTAGCTGCGTTCCGGTGCTATTTATTGCCGCCCTTTGGACCCCTGTGTGTCCCTTTATCAGGGTTTCCTAGAAGTTTCTTGGCTTCGTTGCGTCTGGCCTTAATCATTGCATCGACTTCGCCCGTCATCGCTGGAGCACGTCCGACGAGCCGAGGCAGACAGGCTTCTTCCCAAAGCCCTTGCAGTTTCGCTTCCTGCGCTTCGTCTTTACTGGTATAAGTGAAGCGATGCCGGAAGGGGACCGACGCTTCTTTTGCATTGCGATGCCCACTGTTGAGGACCAAGGCAACACCCTCGGGCTGCTTCAGAATATCGGCTGCTTGCAACATATCCACGGCTTGCTCTCGACCGGAAGTGCTACGGCTACGTTTACCCGAACTCCAGCCCTCTGTTTTGGATTTTGTGCCGACTTGCTCCTTACCAAGCCACTTCGAGAACATTTCTGCAGTCTCGTCATCATTGGGATTGAAGAGCATTTTGGTCGGGCAACCCGTCTTCAACTCGCGGCGGCGGTCCTTGTCACACTGTTCTAGATTCTGCAAACCGATCAGGCCCACAAAACCATCCGAACGATTTGTATTGAGCCATTCTGTAATCGGCAGTTCCAGGGTTGATAGCTCGTCTAGAGAAGCGATAAGAGGAACACCACATTTATTCAACAAATTATTTTTCATCGTCATCCGAAGGGTTGAACCAATCAACGGCTTCAAGGCTTCGGAATTATTGCGATCCATCCCAAAGACGATCATCTCTTTGGGCCTCAGGATTGGATCAAAGCTTGACGCTCCAACAACGGCGTTGATCATGTTGTCGCCCAGTAGGAAGTTCGTCAAAGGCTTGATGGTCGAGGTCAACAAACCCGCCAACTGCTTTGGACTGCCTGCGGTTGCGATGGCTTGCTGCAGCATCAGGCGCTGATAACGACCGATCTTCGCTGACTTGAGCCGTTCGATGAGGTTCTCAGATTGCAGAATCATCAACACCGTCAGCAGATCGGGGTACTGGCAACCTTTGACGACGCAAAAGATGGGAGCCAATAGACTCGCGGCGCTATCCAAGAAAAATTGAGTCGTCGAATCGGTATTAACCTTGCTATCGTTTTGCAGGATGGAGAGGGCTAGCTCCTGGGCACCGATCATATCCTCTGGACTCTCAATTAGGTCCAGGGGGTTGATACGCTGGCTCTCAGCAAAGCCAGGGGCAAACACATTGATCCGCTTGTACCCTCTCGCCGCTGCATAGGGAACGAGCTGAGAGGCTTGGTCTGGATACTTCCAGTCAAACATGATGATCCGGTGGCCCTGGTCAATCGCTGATCTCACTAGCGGGTTGATCACCGAGGCCGTCTTACCCGCACCCGGAGAACCCAGCACAAGTACCCCTGGCTGGGCATTAGGGACTGCCAGAAATCCCTTTTGCCCTGGCTGTCTGATGTTGAATGCAGTTTTGGTCAGCTTCTTTGCCGCCTGCTGTTGCTTCATCAGATTTAGGGCGTTCTTCTTCTCCAGCCCCTTGGCAAGATGCCCCTTGGCTAGCTTGGTCTTTTTGGTCTGACCGGCAAAGACCTGCAGCAATAAGACAGCCAGGACACAGGCCGAAAGCATCCCAAGACGAGCCGGGTTGTTCTTGGCATATCTAACGAGGCTTGGATCTGACGGTTGAACTTCAAGAAAATCAGTCATCACCGAACTCGAAGCCGTCGTCTATCTCCTGCTCCTGCTCAGCTTCTTGCCCGAACTGATGTTGCTCTAGCTCGTTGGCTGAAGTGGTTAGGATATCTGCAAATTCAGGGCTAGGTTGATAGGTATCGGTGTTTGTAACAGGGTCAATATCGATCACCTTGTCGCCATTGCCATCCCAGACTTTCAGCTCTTCACCATAGGATTCAATCTTGAAGTGGGCACCCTCGAAGCTCTTCTGGCCGGAGCCATCGCGATCCCCTAACTGATTGGCAAGGTAATGCGCCGCATCAAGAACATCCGCTCTGGACCCAGGCTCAGGGGCAGGCTCTAGATTCACGCTTAGCTCAGGGTCATCTAGAGAAACGCTTTGGACTATCTCGTTGGCTGGCTCAGCCGGAGCGGGGGCTGGCTGTGAATCCGACTCCTGAAGATAGTCGAGAGCGCTAGCTGGCTCCGGCTGAGACACTTCCTGCACTGGCTGGGGTAAGTCTTGGGCTGGCTCCGGCTGAGATGCACCAATATCAAGCCCCTGAGACTCAAACCTTGGCTCAATTCCTGCATCCTTCATCGCCTCCACAAGCCTTGACTGGACTTCAGGAAGGACACGCTCGGCTTTGTCTATCTTTGGCTGCAGATATTCAAAGCCGGGTTGATTCACTCTCGTCTTGTCAGCATTCAATTCCTGTCGAACAATCAGATATCGAGCCATCGTCACCGCAAGCGATGGGTTGCCACCAGCAGCAACTTGCTCAATGTCGGATTTCGTAATGGAAAGACTTGGCTCACTCTGCGCTGAATGCTGAAGCTGCTCCGGCTGGGGCGACTGCTGAACTGGCGCGGGGGGCACATCAAATGTCTGCAAAGGCGCTTGCTGCTGAGTGAGCGGTACCTGTTGTCCTGCGACAGGTGGACCTGAGACAACATTCTGGCGAGCGGGGGGATTCGGGTTTGTTTTCACCCGTTCGGCTCGCGCACGTTCGGCGGCGTCTATCGGCTGGCTGGGGAAATCCGGTTGTCTTTGCTCGGGGCGCTGGGCCTGGGGTTGCGCGGGGGTTGAATCTGAGGTAATCCCAGGAATATCAACAGATATCTTGCGATTCTGCTCTGGCCCAAGCTGATTGAGCAGAACCTTACCACCGGCCACCTCGAAGACTTTGCGACCCCCTACCTTGATCTCCACATCTCGCGTCAGGTCGGCATGGGAATATCCCTGAGCCATGCCGGTGGCAATTTTCAGGTAGTCTAAATCATCTTTGGG
>NZ_PQWO01000031.1 GCF_003231495.1 Acaryochloris thomasi RCC1774 | reverse complement strand
CCTATACCTAGAAAGGAATGTGTCAATTTCGCTGCCTCGAAAAATGCGAAAATTAGCGCCTGAAACCTATACCCTCAAAAAGTTACAGCCTTAGCGTTGTTTTCTGTTCCGATGTACCCTAAACACCATCATGTTTTGGGGAGAGTATCAAAGGTCAGCTAGAGGCTCTATTTTTTTGAGGCGCTGCTGAGAACGTTACAGAGGGTACTGCCAGGGAAAAGCGAAAGGTCACTGTGAGTTAAACAGTGACCTCAAAAGCAATGCTTCATTTTATTTTGTTGTTGGGCCTTAGTGTAAAAAGAAACCCGCCAGGAGTAGGGGAATCAAAAAGAGTACAAGGGTTAGCCCAGCAACATTCGCTGGATCAATGTGAGAAACATCATGCTTGTCGATGATTTCTGTCGGTTGAATCGGTTCCATAGCATTCTCCAATCCCGTGGAATAAGTGCTTAACTTCTTTCAACCTAACGCTAGACCGATTTAGAGTACCTGCCCAGATATCCGCCTCAATAGGTTCAGCTATCCACATCGGTTGCCGTCATACTCAAATAGTGTTCCAAATAATCATGTGGTGTAGATTCTGAGAGCTACATACAGCGCTGGCTCAGAGTGAAATTGAAAGATTACATGGATCTCTTAGTGGCTCCCTTGTCGTGACTCAACCTTGAAGACAACCGACCTCACAAGTTTCTCAAACTCTTGACTTACAACACAGGTGGGGCGTTGCATTCCCTATATTCATGGTTCTAGCCAACTCCTTATGGGTGTGAGGGGTATCGGAATTTCAACGCTCCACGTCAACAAGCGATGGAACTGCGATGGCCGTTAAAACCCTCAGGATCGATGATCAGCTGATCAGCGCTCGCGCTGAGGAAACGCTGCTAGAAGCAGCAGAGGCGGCTGGGATTCATATCCCGACCCTATGCTATCTGGAAGGCGTTTCCACCGTTGGAGCCTGTCGCATCTGTCTAGTCGAAGTGGTCGGGAGTTCAAAGCTCTTGCCTGCCTGCGTCACTCCTGTGGCGGAAGGCATGGTTGTCAAAACTCATACGGAACGATTACAGAACTATCGACGCATGATTGTGGAGTTATTGTTTGCAGAAGGTAATCATGTTTGCTCAGTCTGTGTCTCCAATGGCAATTGTGAATTGCAGGATCTTGCGATTGAGACGGAAATCGATCACATTCGCTTCGACTATCAGTACCCCGACCGTAGGGTTGATGTCTCCCACGCTCAATTTGGATTAGACCCCAACCGCTGTATTCTCTGTACCCGCTGTGTGCGAGTCTGTGATGAACTCGAAGGTGCTCACACCTGGGATTTGGCTGGACGGGGCCGAGCGTCTGAAGTGATTACTGATCTCCATCAACCCTGGGGGGAAGCCTCAAGCTGTACCTCCTGCGGAAAGTGCGTCAACGCCTGTCCCACTGGAGCCATCTTCAATCGCGGGTCAACGGTCGGTGAAATGGAACATAATCGCGATCAGCTTGAATTTCTTGCGATCGCTCGGACGAAACGGGAATGGGTGAGTCAAACATGATGGCAAAACCAACGTTAGCGACCGTATGGCTCGGAGGATGCTCCGGTTGCCACATGTCCTTTTTGGACTTGGATGAGTGGCTGTTTGATCTGGCTCAGCAAGTTGACCTAGTATTCAGTCCGTTTATGGATGCTAAACAGTATCCCGAGGGAGTTGATATTGCTTTAGTCGAGGGGGCGGTGGCGAATGAAGACAATCTGGAGATGATTCGGTTGGTGCGCGATCGCACTCAATATCTGATCTCCTTCGGCGACTGCGCGGTTACGGGCAATGTCACGGCCTTGCGGAACGTTCTGGGGACAGCAGAGCCTGTCCTGCAGCGCTCTTACTTTGATGTCGCAGATCTGTACCCGCCAATCCCGATGGACTCTGACATTGTGCCTCCCCTGCTTGATCAAGTGCGCCCGTTGCATACCGTTGTCCCTGTCGATCTCTATTTGCCGGGTTGTCCGCCACCCGCCCCTCGGATTCGGTTTGCATTAGAAGCACTGCTCCGAGGGGAGATTCCAGACCTGGAGGGACGTGAACAGATCAAATTCGGTTAGGTCGGGTCACAACCGCTTTCAATTGACTGCAGTTAATTTTTGAGGAGAACAACCATGCTAAAAGCAAGAGACATCATGACCCAAAATGTAATTGTGATCTGGGATGCTGCAACGGCGGCCCAGGCGATTGCCCTTATGCAGCATCATAAGGTTCGTTCGTTGATTGTTGAACGTTCAGATCGGTCAAAAGCCTACGGCATGGTAACCGAGCGTGATATTGTCTATCGAGTCATGGCCCTGGGCAAAGATCCCAGCCAAGTTGGCATTGGAGAACTTGTCCGTGAACCCTGCATCACCGCTCACCCCGATCTCACCCTTGAAGAAGTCGCTCAGCTCTTTGCGGCAACAGGGATTCAACGCGCCCCAGTAATTCAAGAAGAGAGGTTGCTCGGAATCATTTCTGTCACTGATTTGGTGATTAAGACTGATATCGCTCAGCAACGCCAGGACGACCAGCTCTCACAACAAATTGATGAGGCTTTGCAACACGCTCGGATTATCTGTGGGGACTCGCAAACCCAAATTTCTAAGGAATGCGCTGTTGTCTGGGATGTCGTCGAAGAATACGAAGCTCAAACAGACAAGTTAAGGAATCTATCTCACTCTTCTTAGTTTTTGGAGGGACGGTGAATAGAGAGCATCTTTCGGGATGACCTCAAGATTATGTAGACAGATTGTCGTACCGCTTGATCATAGTCAGGAGGGGTATAACCAATGAAAATCAAGCAGCCGAGGCGAAACCTTAAACATATACTGTGCTTTTTAGCATCCTTGTTTGTTGCTCCGTTCTTACTGTCAATCGCAGCCATTGGATCGCCGCAGTTTCAGACCGGTGATCAGATCATCGTTGGTGCGCAGGAGGTCATTGCCGACACTTTATACGCCACCGGAGACCGGATTACTCTTGATGGAACCTTGAAGCGGAATGTGTTTGCCGCTGGGGACATCGTGACCCTGACCGGCACCGTTGATAATGATGTTTACCTCGCTGGGGAAACGATTACCATTGACGGCATCGTGAAAGGCGATGCGATTGTTGCTGGAGCGCTGATTACGCTCAACGGAGATGTCGAAGGGGATTTAATCGCTGCAGGGCAGTCTGTCGTCGTGAACGGCATCGTCAAAGATGATGTTCGGATTGCTGGGCAATCGCTTCTCTTTAAAAACAAGGCTCAGGTTACCGATGACGTGATTGCAGCAGGCTTCAGCTTCGAAAGTCAGCCCCAGAGTACTATTGGCGGTAGCCTCAATCTCGCCAGTGGTCAGACATTACTGGCAGGGACCATTAATCAACATGTTGTGGGTGGTGCCGGAGGACTGACCTTGAGCGGTACTGTGGGTCAAGATATGACGGTTGCCGTGGGCGATCAGAAACCTTGGCGACCACCCTTTGCACCGCGTTCCTCTATTGATAGCCCCAATGTGGCGGCGGGCTTAACGTTGACGGATTCTGCACGAATCAAAGGGCAATTGACCTACAAAGCTCAAGCCGATGCCAATATCAGTGATGGGGCGCAGGTAGCTGGAACGATTGTCCGTGAACCCCTCCCCAACTGGGAACCCTCGTCTCCTAGTTTGACGGCAATCATTTTTCAACAGCTTCAACGGTTACTCACCGTAGGTCTAGTCGGGTGTTTCCTGCTCTGGCGGTTCCCGAACTGGACTCAGGGTTTGGCCCAGAGTATTCAGACTCAACCCATTAAAGCTTTTGGATGGGGGATTGTAACGAGCCTGGTTGTGGGGGTTGTTGGAGTTGCGATCTCAACCCTAACAACTCTCCTCTTCGTCCTCTTAATCTTCACTCTCAGCGGCTTAGCCTTCCCTGTTCTTGGGGTGGGGGCACTCACGAATCTTGCCCTATTGGTCGGATTTGGCAGCTTTGCCAGTCTGATTGCCCCGGTCGTAATCAGCAACATGGGCGGTCACTGGTTGCTCAAGCAAATCCATGCAGCTCAGGCCACAAGCCGATACACGTCCTTTCTGGTAGGCCTCATTCTTTTGGTCCTGCTCACGGCTATTCCCCTAGTGGGAGGCATCTTGAGTCTTATCGTTATTTTGATGGGCCTAGGAGCGCTCTGGAAATGGGGGGCATCACACCTGCCTCAGCGTCATCCCCCAGCTCAAGCTCAATTGGAAGGATAGAGCCTAGCCATCTGTAAACGCTATCGAAGATAAACTATGAAGAAAGTTTCTGAAATTATGACCACTGATGTTGCCACAATTCCGGGTTCCGCCAGGGTCTCCGATGCCGTAAACCTAATGCGACGCAAAGGCATTCATACTCTAATTGTGGATCAAAGTCATGAGCAAGATGCCTACGGCATTGTGACGGCCTTCGATATTGTTGCCAAAGTCACGGCCACGGGTCGGAATCCGAGGCAGGTCAGGGTCTATGAAATTATGACTAAGCCTTGCCTCGTCCTCAATCCTGAGTTAGGGGTCGAGTATGCGGCCAAGTTAATGACATCGGCTGGTATTCATACCGCTCCGATTATCCAATGGAACCTGTTGGGGATTCTTTCGGTCACTGACATTCTCAATCAGGGTGACTTTTTAGAAAATCCTCAGGAAGACGCGCTTGCTAAACAATTTCAGGCTTTGCTGACTACCGCACGGGCAACCTGTAAGCAAAATGGAGCAGCATCCGATGCCTGTCGTCAGGCTTGGGATGCAGTGGATGCGGTAGAGGCAGAAGCTGCCTATCAGAAAGCAGAAATCCTAGAGAAAACAGCCTTTGAAGAGTTTTGTGAGGAATATCCCGAAGCCTTCAAAGATCGTGAGTATGATACTTGGTGTAGCGGCTGATGGCGAAGAGAATTATCATCGACCCGGTGACGCGGATTGAAGGACATGCCAAAATCTCTATTTATCTCGATGACGCTGGAGAGGTAACTGATGCTCGCTTCCACGTCACTGAGTTTCGGGGATTTGAAAAATTCTGTGAGGGGCGACCTTTCTGGGAGATGCCGGGAATTACCCCTCGTATCTGTGGCATTTGCCCGGTGAGTCACCTGTTGGCCTCAGCTAAGGCAGGAGATAACATCCTTGCCGTCCAAATTCCGCCTGCGGCGGAGAAACTGCGGCGGTTAATGAACCTCGGCCAAATTATTCAGTCCCACGCCCTCAGCTTCTTCCATCTCAGTAGTCCTGACCTTCTGTTGGGTTGGGAAAGCGATCCGGCTCAGCGCAACGTTTTTGGACTGATGGCCGCAGAACCCAAGCTGGCCCGCAGCGGTATCCGAATGCGACAGTTCGGCCAAGAAGTGATTGAACAACTAGGCGGACAAAAGATACATCCGGCTTGGGCCGTGCCGGGAGGCGTCCGGGAAGCGCTCACGGAGGAAGGTTGCGATCTCATCCGTGGCTGGCTACCAGAGGTTCAATCGACCGCAATTTCAACCCTCAACCGCTTCAAGGATTTGCTGGATGAGCACGCTAGTGAAGCTAAAATCTTTGGTAATTTCCCGAGCTTGTTTATGGGCCTAGTGAGCGCAGACGGCACCTGGGAGCATTACGGCGGAACGCTTCGATTTGTAGATAGTGGCGGGAATGTGATTGCTGATCATCTAGACCCGACAAAGTTCCAGACGTTTATTGGTGAAGCGGTTCAGCCTGATTCTTATCTTAAATCTCCTTACTATCGACCCTTGGGGTATCCAGATCAACAGTCTGGCATGTGTCATCTCGAAAGTGGCATGTATCGGGTTGGTCCCCTGGCGCGGTTGAATATTTGCGATCGCATCGGCACTCCCCTCGCTGATCAAGAACTAGAGGAATTCCGACAGCGAGGTAATGGTACCGTCAATTCTTCTTTTTTCTATCACTATGCTCGTCTAATTGAAATTTTGGCCTGTATTGAGATAATCAGCCTGCAATTGGAAGATCCAGATTTATTCGACTCTCATTTGCGTGCCCATGCTGATGTGAATCAGCTAGAAGGCATTGGAGTTAGTGAAGCTCCTCGAGGGACTTTATTTCATCACTATCAGGTTGACGAGACTGGTTTACTTAGGACCGTTAACTTGATTATTGCTACTGGGCAAAACAACCTTGCTATGAATCGCACCGTTGCCCAAATCGCTCGTCATTACATTCATGGTTTTGATATCCCAGAACCGATGCTAAATCGAGTAGAAGCGGGTATTCGAGCCTTCGACCCCTGCTTGAGTTGCTCAACCCATGCTATGGGACAAATGCCTTTACATATTCAGTGTATTCATCAAACAACCAATGTTTTACTCAGTGAAGTCTGGAAGGACTGAGAGTTCCTTTGCCTAGATGATAGGTTGTGACCGCTTATCTAAGTACATCACACATGGTTTTACCCTCTTCATATTGGCAACAACACCTGCATTCCCTTGGGCTTTCTGGCGGTCTCCGGCTCTGGCACTTCCGCTGGTATTGACAACTTAACTGGTATGGCACCTCACCGAAGTCTATGACACGCTTAGGTGATGAGCATTTCCTACAAACGACATCGATTCCCTGCCGAGATTATCTCCTACTGCGTCTGGCTGTATTACACCTTCCCCCTGAGCTTCAGAGATATCCAGAAGATGATTATGTACCGGGGCATTGAGGTTACTTACGACGCGATCCGAAAGTGGTGCCGGAAATTCGCTCAAGCCTATGCTAACCAGATTCGCCGCCGTCGCCCCAAACCTTCTGACAAGTGGCATTTTGATGAAGTTGTCATCAAAATAAAAGGCAAGAAATACTATTTGTGGCGAGCGGTCGATAAGCATGGCCAAGTGATTGATATCTTGATGCAGAGTCGTCGCAATGAAGCTGCTGCCGACAAGTTTTTCCGAAAACTTCTGAAACCTCAAGCGGCTCCACCTAGAGTGTTGATCACCGACAAACTCGGGAGCTATGGTGCCGCAAAGAAGAAGATTCTTAAGGGAGTAGATCATAGACAGCATAAGGGATTGAATAACAGGGCAGAGAACTCACATCGACCGACAAGAGTACGAGAGAGGCGGATGGGTCGCTTCAAATCCCCAGGTCATGCTCAACGCTTTCTATCTGCTTTTGAACCCATCCGAGGACACTTTCACCCCTTTCAACATCAATTACCAGCACCTGCCAGCACCTGAATTTAGCGAAGCAATGAGTCAGCGTTTTGAAAGCTGGCGTGAGCTAACAGGTCTGAATGCTGCTGCATAAATCTCCAGCCTGAACCAAACGTCGGAAAGTAGTGCCTCTATTTGTTGACAAGTAGTTAAGTTGTCAATGCCGGCAGCAGGAGGACCGATAGATCAGAGCCAAGGGTTTTACTGGCAACGTTGATTGTTTGACCATGCCATTGCCATGTGTAGGTTGACACAGTGCTCTCTAGATCAGTGTGGGATAGATAGCATCTCAAGCTCCATCAGCCGTAAACCTGATCCTCATCGTCTTTTGTATCTGTACCTTGAATCTGGGTTCGCCAGCACCTCATCGCTCGGCATCCTCTCCCAGCACCCCAAACTTAGGGGACCACCAAGCCCCTTTAGATTGAAAGTAAACCACATCTTTGTGCTTTCGATTCTCCCTAGCAGCAGCACTCGAACAGCGCAGCAATGACTTTTGCTGTCCCTCCTTCGTGTAAAAGTATTCCTCCAGCTTCAGGTCACAGGCTGGGCAAACATACTCGGTTAATTTCGGTGCTTTCAGTCCCTCTCTGCTCCCCGAGCTTGCCGGTTGCTGCCAAGCCTTATCCCGGCTATTCCAAAACATCACTAACTCCTTACCCGGTTCGGCCTCACATCCCTGCTGACACTTCAGGAAAAATCCCTTCTTCACCTTCTTGTTCTTGGTCGGCACCTTTGACAATGCCTGATTACAAAGCGGGCACTTTGTCCGCGACTTATGCAGTTTCCTTTCCGGGTATTGCCCTGGCTTTGGTGCAGGTAGAGTACTCACCGCCTTACCCAAAGCTGGTTCAAGATAGTTCTGATTCCAACCGATCAGATACTGCTGCCAGTCTTGCTTCCCCTCCGAGATTAGATCAAGCTGCCCTTCCATCTGAGCCGTGAACTTGGCTTCGAGCAATTCTGGGAGCGCCTTGCCCATAAACTCATCTACCTCTAGCCCCATTGTCGTCGGCTGCAGCTGCTTCTTCAGCACCTCCACATACTGACGCAGTTTCAGGGTCTTAATTGTGGGTGCATAGGTAGAAGGACGACCAATCCCCTTCTTCTCCATGATCTGTACCAGCTTCGGTTCCGTAAAGCGGGACGGTGGCTGCGTTTGCTTTTGCTCATGACCCACCTGCTGAATCTGAAGCTGCTGACCATCCTGGAGAACAGGGAGTTGCTTGTCGGCACTGATGTCTTGCCAATACTTGCTGTAGCCCTTGAACTCCACCACCTGCCCTTTGGCTTGCCATTGGATTAGACCGGACCGGATCAAGACCTTCGTTTTCCGAATCTGAGCCGGTTTACATTGCGACGAGATCGCCCGCATCCAAATGAGAACGTACAGCTTGAATTCATCTTCAGGCAGCTCTTGCTTTAGGCCCGCAGAACTTTTGGTTAGGTCAGTCGGTCGAATCGCTTCATGGGCCTCTTGAGCACCCTTCTTACTCCGTTGCTTTGCCACCTTCTGCGGGACATTCTCCGAGTCATTCGCCTGCAACCAACTGCGGGCCGCTTGGCAAAATTCAGAACTGAGCTGCACTGAATCCGTCCGCATGTAAGTTATCAGACCCTTCTCATAGAGCTTTTGAGCCACCTCCATCGTCCGCTCTGGGCTGAGTTTCTGACGTGACCCTGCCGCCTGCTGCAGGCTAGAGGTAATAAACGGAGCTGGGGGTTGCTTGGGGCTGAGCTTTCCCTCTACTTGTTCAATGGTGTGACTCTCTTCCTGAGCAATATCTACAATGCGTTCTGCCTCAGCTTCACTCAAAACTCTGGTTGATTCTGGAGTGACGACTGAGGCACCCGCATCATCAATACTCGATAGTGCCTGATCTGAGGGTGAACTAGATCCGTGATAAAAAGCTCGAAAGCCTTCCTGATAGTCAACAAAAACAGACCAGTAATCCAGCGGTGTAAAAGCCTGGATTTCTCTCTCTCGCTGGCAGATCAGATGAAGGGTGGCAGATTGGACCCGGCCCACACTTTTTGCGCCATTGTTCAAGCGCCATACCAGGGGTGAGCCACGATAGCCGACTAATTTATCCAGACAGTCCCGACATCGGCCCGCATCGACAAGAGCTTGATTGAGCGGTCTGGGATTAGAAACTGCCGCTTTGACAGCCCGATCTGTGATCTCGGTATAGACAACGCGTTGAGCCTTTTTGAGGTGCAATGCATCTTGGAGATGCCAAGCGATTGTTTCCCCTTCGCGGTCGGGGTCAGTGGCGAGGAAGACTTGCTTGGCTTTTTTGGTCGCAGCTCGTAGGTCAGAGATCGTCTGTTTTGCTTGAGGGCTGCGGGGAATATAGCGACAGTCAATTTGATGAAGTCCAAGCTCAAAGCCAAGGGAGTCTTGACCATCGTTTGCCAGTTCACGGATGTGACCCACGCTGGCCTTCACTATCCAGTCACTGCCAAGGATGCCTTTGAGCTTCTTGATTTTGCCGGGGGACTCAACAATCAGGAGTTTCATGACTTTTAGCTTTGCCATAACCTGAAGCAGCATTCAATGGATTTGATTATTTCATCAAATGTATTGGGTTGATATATATTCCTCCAAATTAAACCGAAGTGATGACTATCAATGCCAGACGTGACCCACATCATCAGGCGCACCAAGCCATTCACTTAACTTAGTGAGTGTAAAGAAAGGGGCGTTGTTTGAGTTGTAGATCTTCAAACAACATATTTATGAGAAATAACATCATGAAAAAACTATCAATATTAGTTAAGCCACTTCTGGCCACGACTGCTATCGCCTTGATGTGTGGTCCCGCGTTAGCCGCGACCTGGGCCGCCCGTCACGGAATGACCTCAGCCCAATATCAACAACGGTTCGACCAGTATGTCAGCCAAGGCTATCGCTTATCAGATGTCAGCGGATACAGCATCAATGGCAAACCAAAATATGCAGCCATCTGGTCCCAAGGTCGTTCAGTCCCCTGGGTTGCACGGCACGGGATGACCTCGGCCCAATACCAACAGAAGTTTGATCAATATGTGGGCCAAGGCTATCAGCTCGTTGACGTCAGTGGGTATGAATCCAACGGCCAAGCACTCTATGCGGCCCTGTGGCAAAAACGTAGAGGTACAACACCTTGGCAAGCTCGTCACGGAATGAGCGCCTCCCAATACCAACAAACGTTTGATGTCCTAGTGGGCAAGGGATATCGCCTCACCCACGTCAGTGCTTACAACGTGGCCGGCAAAGCCCGATTTGCCGCAATCTGGCGCAAGGGTGGCAATGCTCAATGGAAAGCTCATCATGGAATGACTTCCTCTCAGTATCAGGCTAAATTCGACAGCCTTGTCTCTCAGGGTTATCGGCTAAGTACTGTCAGTGGCTATGAGGTCAACGGCATAGCCAAATATGCCGCACTGTGGGTCAAAGGAGGCTCATCTCCTTGGCAAGCTCGTCATGGCCTTAGTTCAGCTCAGTATCAGCAGACCTTTAATCAATTGACTTCCCAAGGATATCGGCTGACTCATGTGAGTGGCTATGAGGTCAATGGCCAAGCTAGATACGCCGCAATCTGGCGAAAAAGCTAGACATCCAGTTAGTTCATTGCTAGTTGTTCAGAATTACCCCGGCTTTCAATACAAGAAAGCCGGGGTAGTTATTTGTGTAAAAGTACGAATCAAGATATTCATCCCTTCTTCTCAAAACGGCAGCAGCAGCTGCATCTCTTTAGGTTTTCTGGCTGTCACTGGTAGTGGTTCAGGTACCTCCTCCATTTCAGAGCAATACCGGGCGTAGCTACAGCGAGCGCACTGCTCTCCTTTCTTCGGTCGCCATTCATCCTCTTTTTGTAGGCTAACCGCCAGCTTTTCGATTAAACGCTTTGATTCCTTCCGATGCTCTGGAGTAACTTCATAGGTGACTTTCTCACCCGTCCGTAGGTAGATGAGACTGAGCTTGTGGAGAGCCTGCTGATAGGTTTGTTTGAGAAGTAAATCGTAGAGACCCAATTGGATATCCACAGCATCCGGTGGGCTAACCAATTTTGTGGTCTTATAATCAATCAGC
Organism: Acaryochloris thomasi RCC1774; assembly: GCF_003231495.1. NCBI lineage: Bacteria > Bacillati > Cyanobacteriota > Cyanophyceae > Acaryochloridales > Acaryochloridaceae > Acaryochloris > Acaryochloris thomasi. The sequence continues at coordinate 28,642 of NZ_PQWO01000031.1, read as the reverse complement.
TCTAAGCCATCTTCGACATAATCCAGACGATCGTATTGGCCCCTAATGACAAACTCGTAGTAACCGACTCGGAAAGAACCCTTAATAGACTTCTCTACCCCTAATGGCTTTCTCAACATGGGTAAGGGTTCAACATACCTTTCGTAGTACTTCTGCAGCATCCGCCAACCGTCGTCTACTTGATTCGCTTTTAAGTCAACAGTGTGCGATTGCCAGCACTGAGAGAACCATTCGAGATTGGGAATGGGATAGGCATAGTTCCATTGCTCGTAGACATCTTTGAGAGCTGCATGGACAGCTTTGCCCAGTGCAGGAGAGCCAAAGGCTGACTGTTCCTTTAGTCCCCGCTCATAGCGGAAGTAGTAGGACTGGGGGCAACTCTTGTATAGCTTCAGTCGAGTTGCTGAGATGGGGTAAGCCATAGGCTTTAAAGAGAAGGTACTCGTATTATCTCGCGTTGTTTACCTTCAAGGGCAGGAATGCAGAAAGTTAGGGTACAAATATGGAAGTTAAATTGTACCCTAATACAATGACTCGGAAGTCTCCAAAGAAAACGGCGAATATTCAGCAGTTGCTTAAAGATGCTTCTAAGCTCTCTGATGCTGATTTGCGATCTTTAATCTCTGGGCTTGAGATTGTACTTAGAGAACGGGATTCAGATAGCAGTGATACAAATGGAGCTGAGCGAGATGAGTATGGAAGGCCCCTTAATCAGCAGGGTTACATCGAGCTGAAATATATCAGGGGTTGTGGACCCTATCGCTATCTGCGCTATTGGGATGGTAGAAAGCATCGCTCTGTTTATTTGGGAAAGGAAGAGTAAAAGATTTTGATATCTGCAGTGCTGGCCTAGTCATTGATAACTGGCATCCAAAATGCTTTGCTTAGTCTGTTCTATTCTCTTCACTTTTTATAGCTTTCTTCAAGCTGATTACAAGCTTTCCTAAGTCTTTCTCCACTCGTTGAATCTCTTTGCTTGAAGCCTCAGGATCGATACTCTCATAGATCTTCTCTGTTTTTTTGAGGTAGTTTCTCAGTTCATTGATAAGTGCGCACCCCTGCGCACTTATCTTTTCTTCTTTCTCTTCATTAAGAATATCTGTGATACGCCTTCTGCTTAGTCGAAATACAGACATTAGCTCTCTATTAAGAGATTTTTGGCCTTGGGCAGGACGTCCGCGAAGTTTCTCATAGCCAGCTTCTTCAAGCTTGCGAGCTGCGTCTTTGATCTCAGATGCTGTATAGTTTCTTCGTTGAGTGTTTTCTTCTACTTCTATCTGAAGCGCGTTGACAGTGTCAATGTCAGAATCAATGTCCATGATGCGGACTGGGACTCCCTCGGGGAAGAGTTCGTGGTATCTTTTTGGACTATTCTGGGAAAGCTTATGTAAGGCTGCCTTCCGATGAGCACCTGCTAATAATTGATGCTTCTTGTCAATGGTTAATGGGGTGATCAGGCCAATGACTGAAATGCTATTTACTAATTCTGATATATGTCCATCATTTAGGCCTCTAGTGTCACCAGTGGGTCTAGAGGCAATTTTGTTCAATGGAATATATATGTTGTCTTGAGTCTGTTGTTCAAGGATTGATTTAGCTACTGCGGGATCTGAAGACCTAGTTTTGGCTTTACTTAGATCAGCTCGACGAGGCATTCTTTATCTCCTTTTTCATCCAGGACCAGAGGCCAGATACTTCTTGAGCGGCGGCTGTGTCCTTTGATTCTTCAGTCACCCCTAGCCCTTCGATTGCAGCAGCTTGGAAGTTAGCTCGGTTGCAGATAGCCACGGGGCAGATAGGAAAGCCCAATTGAGCTTCCTCAATACTCTCTATCAGGGCTTTAGCGTTCGTATTGGGGTGCAATAGGTTCAAAGCAATTGCTGCAGGGCGGTTAATTAACTTGACTGCAGAGAGTGTAGTGGAAATGGAATCAAGCTCAAATTGTCCATATCGCAGCACAACTAAGACAAAATCTGACGCTTGCATAACTTCAATCACATTAGCGTCTAGTGTCCCTGGTGTATCGATGAAATTCCAGCGGGTATTAATTTTTTTGAGAGTAGCCGTAGCTCTTTTTGCGGGAACAGAAATGACTGATGGATTCTTGCTTGTGCGACGATCTCCCCAGTCCGCGAGTGATGCTTGATCGTCGCAGTCAATAATTGTGGATGTACGGGCAGCAACTGCCAGATTGGAGCAGAGTGTGCTTTTGCCTACTCCACCTTTGCGGCTCACAATTGCTATTGTTGTAGGCATTGTTGTATATGGATAATCAAAGATTAGAGGCTTATTACGAACTAAAGTAACACTTTGAATGAATGTCAGAAAAATATTTCATTATTTTGCCAAAGCATATGAAATTGCAACCTTAAATATTACTAAACTGAGCACTCATCCATCTCCGCGATCTCCTCAATCCAGCCTTGCATTTCAGCAAATCAGATCAAAGCATATTCACTCTGAGCCGCCTGGGTTTCGTAAGCAATATACCGATAGAAAGCATCCAAACTCTTGTGCCCTGAGATTGCCATGCATTTAGGCGCTTCCCACCCCTTTGTATAAAATAAGAATTGCAGCATAGATCGCCTAAACGAATGAGAGCTGACCCCAAAGAAAGCTTGCCTGCCCACCCTCGCCACCTCAGGCACCCTTGAGATCGCCTCATCAATCCCAGAGTCCTCTGCCGTTAATATACGTCTCACAGCCACTCCTAAAGCCTTATCAAACCCTTGAGTACTCCTAACTGGACAAACCCGCTTCCCGCTCACCTCAGAGACTCGTTGTCCCTCCACCCACCGCTGACGGAAATGCTTCTTCGGTCGATTTCCCCTTCTAGCCGGAAACAGATACCCCCTTTCCGGCAAATCATAGGCTTCCAACACCTGCTTCAAACTCGCCGCCATCTTCAGCGTGTGATAAGCAGCTGTCTTACTGTGCTCCTTGCGAAAGCGAATGATATCCCCCTGAACATCTTCCGCCTGCAGCCACGTCACCGCATTTATCCGAGCACAGCCATAGTAGGCAAAGTGGGCCATCAACTGATTCTGGTCACCCTCAATCATATCGATCAAGAACAGAACGGGTTCAGGGGTTTTGAAGGCCGTCGCCTGTCCCTGCCGATCTCTCCGATGCCCAGTATCATTCGGTTTCATGATCTCACCTAAGAGTTGGTAGTTTGTACAACTACCAACTAGTGTACTTAAAACCTGATGTCGTGGTGAGTTGATGTCGGTAGAGGCTGGAAATGATAAGCGAAGCTGATGGATCTCGGTCATAATCAAGGCTTTGACAAACTTTGACTATACTTTGCCTAATAAGCCATGTTAGCCTGTGCTTGATTCTGTAACTTCCTACTGGAGGGTGTTCGATGCCCAGGAAGGCCAACGAGAAATGCCGTCGCTGTGCCAAGCAGGGCGTTGACGTAGCCAAAGCAAAAGAGTGCTGGGTTGGGCAGAAGTGCCATGTGCGTCGGGCTTCCTATCGCCGCCGCGATCGCCGGAATCGAGAACGACGCGATCTGTATGCAGTGGAGACGGGAAAAGTCATTCCTGAGCAGACGGTGGAGCCTCCCATCAAACCTGCGGCCTACCGCTATTTCTATCGTGAGCGAGTGGATGCGCCGGTCCATGCCATTCAGTTTGACCTCTGGGTAGGCCAAGAGCGGGTGAGGATTGAGGAACCCGTGCATACGCTGGGCTGGAAAAAGGCAGATGTGACACGGCATTCGCTGAGGGTGCTCAAAAGTTTCTCGGGTGATTTGGTGGGGGGCGTGCTCCTGCAGTTTGAAGATGAGATGGATATACATCCGAGCGAGTGTCCAGTGCGCCCCTGTCCGCTGTGTCCTTGAGGTGAATGATGCTTCAACTTGAGCTGGATCTACAGTTACAGATTGAGACGGCAGAGCAAGATCCTGAAGAGAGTTCAGTCTCAGCTTTGCTGCCCAGCTTGGATCTGATCTGGGAGCTGGATGAGTTGCCCCCAGCTCAGCAGCTTGCGATCGCGGGAGACGTGTTCTTGCAGATCTCAGAGTATTACGGTTTGCGGGCTGATGTCTTGCTGGAGGGTTGGCACGACTCGCATAGCCTGGAAGGGCCAATCTATGACATTGATGACGGCTTGGTGCGTCGTTACATGGATTGTGATGACGGGCTGGTGGCTGAGCGGGAGCCGACCACTCGCCGGACTTTTCCTAAAGCTGAAGAGTTCTTTGCTGAGGTTGATGATCAGGAAGCTTTGTTGCAGGAGCTGGGCGTAGGTGATCCTTTGCCTGAGCCTGAGCCGGAAGAGGTGTTTGCTGTGATCGAAGAAGAAGATGTGGGGGCTTGGGTGGATGCGATCGCAAAGGTTCTGCAGGCAAAAGATGGACTGGTTCTTGTTCAGTTGAAAGAGAAGTTGGAGCTATCAATCGGGCGACTCTGGTTAGGATTATTGCTAGGCGGCTTTGATTTGCAGCAAGTTGGCGAGTTTTATAGTTTCGACATCATGGTGAAGTAAGTGAATTGGCCCTATCGTCATGGATTGTCGTTTATCCTACTCTTGAGTTTGGGAATATGGGGCTGCAATCGCTATGAACCTGAATATCAGCAATTAGAGAAGCATCTAGCCAGTGGTAACTGGCGTCAGGCTGACCAGTTGACCAAGCAACTATTTTATAAGGTGGGTCCAAGGCGTTCCGGTGGATTTCTTTCGCCCAACGGTTACCTATCGAGAGTGAAGTTCGAGAGCTTTCCTTGCAAAGATCTAAATAGAATCGAACAGATGTGGGCGACCCACAGCCAAGGACGGTTTGGGTTTACTGTTCAGAAGCGACTATATGTTGAAACAGGTAACACCATTGACGGAACCTTTGACTACAAAAGCTATCGCACCTTTCGTGAGCGTGTCGGGTGGATGAAAGATGGAAAGATTCTTTTGTACCATCAATTATCCTTTGAGGACTCGTCTCCTGTTGGTCATCTGCCAGCGATGAATACAAATGAAGCTGGAATTCGAGAGCCATTGTTCATGCGTCTAGAGGTTTGTCGAGCAATAGTGGATTAGAGGGCGTGGTGGATTGGGTCGATGCGATCCGGGCGTATCTGGATGATGATGTTCAACAGGTGTCTTTAGTTGAGCTGCAGGAAGGCTTGGGGTTATCTTTGGGACGATTGTGGCTGGGGCTGTTGTTCGGAGGGTTTTGCTTGGAGTCGCAGGGTGATCGCTTCTATGGGGGGAGGATTGAGGTGGGGGTGCCAAATCGACAAGGAGAATATCATGGCATCGAAAATTACGATTCAGAATCTATTCTCAATAGCTTCAAGCATATTGAAGTAGAATCAGTAACAAGTTGATTTATTACGCTTCCAAGGATTGTTGCGCTCGGAATCTTGAACCAGCTTAGCGAAGAACAGCATAAGTCTTGACCTAAACCTCGTTCTAACGGTTTCTGGGGTCACCTGAAAGCACCTAACTACGGCCATTCATCGACATACTGATCGATAAGTTGTTCAGCCAGTTTTCGTGATAGCTAAACCCATTGAGATCTTGAAATGGCGAGAGCCGCCCCTTTACTTCATCTCTGGTCTTGGTTCCGTAGGGATGAAAGTTCCACACTAAAGCCATTGCTCTCATTGATTGACGAGCTGAATCGATTTTCCCGTGAAAGTATTGCATAGAATAGAGTTGACGATTTTGATGATTCATCAACCTGTCTACTTCGTTCAGGGTTATTTCATTCTAGCCAAGTTCATGAGCTGGCTTTATAGTCATGGTGTTGTGGACGAATTTTCCTTTAACCATGAGCACCTTAGCCATCATAGATGCCTTCAAAGATTTACCCGACCACCGTCGCGGAGCCGGTCGTCGCCATAACCAGCCTCTGTGCTTAGCCTTGTTCACCCTATCGGTTACTGCAGGCTGTCGTGGCTTTATCGCCATCAGTGATTGGCTTAAAAGCTATCGAGCCGACCTGTTGGCCTTATTTGAGCCAGCCAAAGACCGGCTTCCGTCCTACAGCACCATTCGTCGAGTGTTGTTAGACCTCGATTACAAAGCCTATAGTGCTTGTCTAGCCAGCTTCTTTGAGATTGAACCATTGTCTGGCGAAACACTAGCATTTGAGGGGAAGGTGTTGCGCGGTTCTTACAATGTAGAGACTCCGGCGAGTACGAGTGAATCACATCGGGCCATTCAATTGGTCACCGTGTATATCGTCGAACGCGGCCTGATTTTGCCGATTCAACCAGTGGACAAGAAAAGCAATGAAATAACAGCCTTTCCGCCTGTGCTGCAGGCTTTAGCGCAACGGGGCGTCGTCTTTGCTTTTGATGCGCTCAACACCCAAAAAAACATGTCAGGCAATCATTGATTCAGGCAATCACTATTTAGGAGCAGTCAAAGGTAATCACGGTAACTTCTTCAAAGCCATCAAGCGGCACTTTCAGCCCCAAGAGCGCGTTGACAGCGTTGAGAGAGGACATGGTCGCGTTGAACGGCGCAGCGTCAGTATCTGCCGTTCGATTGAACTCTTTTCAGAGGCACAGCAATGGGCTGGACTGAAGACTATTATTCGAGTCGTTAGCTATCGTCATCTGCTCAAAGGAAAATATCTGATCATCAACAAGCCCACAACTCGCTATTACATCAGCTCCCTAGAGGAAACAGCTCAACAATTTTCACGACGCATTCGGGACTATTGGCATGTGGAGAATAAGGTCCATCATGTTCGAGATGTTACTCAGGGCGAGGACAATTCTCGAATACGGGTACAGCCACTACCCAACATCTTTGCTCTAGCACGTAATTTGGCGCTCAACCTGTATCGTCACAATGACTTTGACAATATGGCACAGGCACAACGAAGAGCTGGACAAGGGCTGGATGTTCTCGTCACTTTATTTAGAATGAAATAACCCTGCTACTTCGTTACTGGTTCGGTAGGCTTTTGGATAGGCATAGGCCACCTTAAACTTCGTCGCCTTACGACAGGCCTTGAACACTTATATGCGGAGGTGCGGGGAAGTGACATTCTCTTTGGTCCATTTTTGTAATTGACGCAACCCCTTCTGAAATCGAGTCTTATTGGGTTGCTTATACGCGGCCCAAAGCATTCCTGTCAGGCGCTTCCAGATCTCTGGCGTCCGACGACAGCTTTTTTGTATCTTCAACACCGAATGGAGAAAGCACAGGATCAAGGTTACGGTGGGGAAGATCGCTTTCATTGCTGTCTGTGTCGCGGGCCAGCCGTCATGATTAACAGTGTGGGGAGCATAGGCCGGATCTAGGTTCAGTGCTTCTTGGTGAAACTCGCGACAGCCTTCTGTCAGAGCTTTCGGACTTGCTGAATCTGTGACACTAACACCTAGGATACAACCGTTGGCGACAGTGGTGGGTAGAAAGACTTTCTCTCCTTTGAGCCAGCTATGTTTTTCATCGACAACCAGGTTTCTTGGTAGCAGCTTGAGATCTTTGATCGTCGTTCCGACAATGGAAGGCCGTCCCAGAGAGATGTAAGCCCGATACCAGTACATTGCGTTGCGGCCTAAGACATAGACGATGGCATCGAAGGGAACCGCAAACCGGCACAGGTAAAGGGCTTTCTCCATTTCATGGGTCTTACCGACCATGTAGGGCATCATGAAATCCGGTCGGAGCTGATAGATGTCTCCAGTGGCAGTCAGCTTGATGCGACGCAGGGTCAGATCTTGTTTGAAGGAGTAGATGAAATCATGGAACCGAAAGCCTGCCTCCATCTCTTTAGGGAATAGTTCCGGGTGAGTAGTCAAAGTCTGACTCAGATGGAGTCTGAAGCCCAGAGCATCTTGCACAAGCTCACGATATTGAGTTTCATTGTCGAAGGGTAGACAGATCGTGTGATCTCCGCGAGTTGAGGCTGCCATGCTTGCTATATTTTCCTTCGCTGAGAGAGTGCTAAAAGACTCTACAGTGAAAGAAGCATCAGATCCTTGAAGACCAAAGTAGGTACATATTCTGATAGACCCCAGATTCCGTTAGAACCAGGCTCAGACATAGTGGAAGGTAGATTATTTATGGATTGCAAGTCTTGATTCTGTAACTGTCAAGACTTGCAGCCTTTTTCTAACTTCTTAAGTCAGTGCCATTGATCTACAGAAGGCATAAACTATACATCGGAAGTGCAATAGAAGCTTTGCTGATTAAGTTCGACAAGTTGTAAAACTGATAGTACCGACTTTGGCGGTTTAAGGGATGTGAGAATAGGTCAGTACGACACAGCACAGCATGATGATATTGCAAGAAGTCTAATGAAAATACTGCCTTCCAAGATTTGGGCTGTTTCAGTTAAGAAAAGTAGACCATTAAGATTTAGTCTTTCCTATGTGAATGAAAGTGGTTTGGTGATCAAGGGAGGGCTGTTTCAACAATGCTTATGGACATTCAGTGGAGCTGTGATGTTTATGACAGTGATGACCACTGTGTGCAATCTTCAGGCTAGAGCACAGGTTAGGCCAGATCAAACATTGCAAGTCGAAAGCTCTTTTGTGACGCCAATTGATGGTCAGTCAGATCGGATTGTGGGTGGTGCTGTTCGCGGTGGGAACCTGTTCCATAGTTTTCAGGAATTCAATGTTGGGGAAGGGCGCGGAGTCTTCTTTGCGAATCCCACAGGTATAAGTAACATTCTTTCTCGGGTGACGGGCAGTAATTCCTCCAATATTTTGGGTCAGTTGGGGGTTTTAGGGGATGCCAATCTATGGTTGTTAAATCCCAATGGATTTTTGTTTGGACCCAATACAGATTTGCAATTGGCGGGGTCATTTTATGCCTCTACTGCAGATGAGATCGAGCTAGGCGAACAAGGGGTTTTCAGTGCAATAGAGCCAGGGCAGAGTCAATTGCTGTCGGTGAGTCCTGCGGCTTCATTTTTTGAGCAAGCAGCCCAGCAGTCTGGCTCTATTATCAATGAGGGAAATTTGATGGTTGATGAGCTGCAATCTGTGGGACTGGTAGGGGATAGTCTTATACAGACAGGATCTATCGTTGCACCTGGTGGGTCTGTAACGTTGGTGGCGAATCAAGTGGATCTAGCAGATGGGGCTCGAGTAGAAGCGAGTAACTTTGGTCAGCGGGATGCTGGCACTGTCAGAATACAGGCAAGCGATTATGTATTGCTTGAGGGAGAAAATACCAGAGTCGCTAGCGCAGTGTTGCCTGGTACTCAGGGAAATGCTGGTGTAGTGGAGGTAGTGGCCAACTCTCTTACAGTTAAGAATGGAGCTTTTCTCTCTGCTAGCACCTTTGGTAGAGGCAATGCTGGCACGGTCAAAATACAGGCTGTTGAGTCAGTATTACTCGAAGGGTTGGATAGTCAAGGACGGGGAAGTCGAGCAGCCAGCGTAGTTGGTCCTGTCGGACAAGGAAACGCAGGCGCAGTCAATATTAAAACCCAGTCACTTGTTCTCAAAGATGGGGCTCAACTATCGGCTAATGCTTTTGGTGAAGGGAATGCTGGGACAGTAACAGTACGCGCAAGTGAATCTGTTTTGTTCGAGGGAGAAGATGGTAATCAAACACCAGAGGGCCCTACGCCAAGTGGCGCCACTGTCACTAGTGAGACAACGTCTGATGAGCAAGGGAATCCAGGTGAGGTTAATATTACCACCCAGTCACTTGTTCTCAGAAATGGAGCAATTTTATCTGCTAGTACGAACGGAGGAAGAGACGCTGGCACCGTCAAAATATATGCCAATGAATCTGTCTTGTTTGAAGGAGAAGATAGCTTAGGGCGGGCAAGTAGAGCCGCAGCAGCAAGAGCCTCAGACACTAGCGGACGCGGAAATGCGGGTGAAGTAGAGCTAGAGACCAAGTCTCTTATACTCAAGGATGGGGCTTTCCTCTCTGCTAGCACCTTTGGTCGAGGCAATGCTGGAACAGTCAGAGTAATTGCCAATGAATCTATCTTGTTTGAGGGTTTGAATAACTTAGCGGGGAGTGGAGTCGTCAGTGAGAATAACTCTCGGGGACAAGGCAATGCGGGTGAAGTAAATGTTAAAACTCAGTCACTTGTTCTCAAAGATGGGGCTCAACTATCTGCTAGCACTTTTGGTGAAGGAAATGCTGGAACAATCTTTATTGAGGCCAGTACACTCTCTGTAGTGGATGGTAGCAAAATCTCGTCACTTACTGGCAGCAACAGTTCAGCAGGAGCTATCACCATTTTTGTAGAAGATGAAATTTCTCTTTCTGGTGAAAATAGTCTTATCTCAGTCGGTGCGGAAGAGGGAACAAATGGTGTGGGGGGAAACATCGAAGTATCTGCGGATACTCTGACCCTAGAGGATCAAGCTGCAATTAGTGCTAGTTCTGAGGGGGAAGCTGATTCAGGCAATATCACTCTCAATCTACATAACTTACTCAAAGCGTCGAACAGCAGTATCACTACTTCTGCAAGCCAAGCCACTGGAGGTACGATTGGTATCACTGCCACCAACACCATCCGTCTTGACAACAGCAATATTTTGACCGATGTCAGAGGCACTGGCGATGGTGGGAATATTGCCTTATCAGCGGGTAAATACATCATTGCCTTCGGTGATAGTGACATCCTCGCCTTTTCCCAAGATGGTCGTGGTGGCAATATTGAGCTCAACACCCCTATCTTTATCGGCGAGAGTTTCACCTTCACTCCCAACATCGTCAACTTTACCAACCTAGATGGCAATGGCAGGGTCGATATCAATGCTTCTGGCGAGATCTCTGCCGGTATCATCACCACCCCAGATAACAGCACCATTGAAGAAAGCCTTACAGAACTCCCTGATAATCTAGTCGATACCAATGATCTGCTCGCTAATAGCTGTATCGTCCGCACCAATAACGCCCAAGGCAACTTCATAATCACCGGTTCAGATAGCCTGCGCGCCCGCCCTGGTCACCCTGCCGCTCCCTCCCTTCCCACCGGCACCGTCCAAACTATCCCCACTAACAAAAACACGGCCCCAGTGCACGGCAATCCCCCCTGGCAAATCGGCGATCCCATCATTGAACCCGAAAGCGTGTATCGTCTGCCAGACGGCAAACTGGTCATCAGCCGAGAGTGCTCCAAATAATGTTGTTCATCAGTCTGAGGCCCCTCATTCTGACCCCCAGGTAAACGTCTCTCATTAATCCACAAACTCCCTAGCAGCAAGCCAACTGAAGTCTTCTATGCCCTGCTCAGCAACCCAAAAAACACGAAAGCTTGGCTTGAGCAGCCTGTTGTTCACAGCCAGCCTTTTGACCTTAACGCCCGTGCTGGCCCCAGTCTGGAGCCAAACAAACCCGCTACCCAATAGTCTAGAAAGCCTGCCCCCCGTTAGACCTATTGACCCAAACCCCATTGACTTGCCCACAGCTCCAAAACCCACCACCCCGATCCTACCTAAATCAATATCCCCTTCATCCCCAATAGAGTCCTCATCACCAGAGGTACCTGAAGCAAGCTTCTTTGTTGAGACCATCGAAGTGCTTGGTGCAACGGTACTTCAAGAAGAAATTGAAGCTGAAGTCCAAGCCCTGGAGAATCAAACGGTTACCCTAGAACAACTCCTAGACCTCCGCACTCGGATCGCTAAACTCTATAACGACAACGGCTACATTACCTCCGGAGCCTTCCTTCCCAGCAACCAAAACCTCAGTGATGGCATCATTCAAATTCAAGTTGTTGAAGGACAACTCGAAGAAATTCAGATTATCGGTCTCAAACGTCTGCGAAAAAAGTATGTTCGCCGCCGCATTTCCCCAGCCGCGAAAGTCCCCTTAAACCAAGCTGAGCTGGAGAAAAAACTACAGCTCCTGCAGCTAAATCCTCTCCTGAAGCGTGTGAATGCTGAACTAACCGTCGGCAGTTCACCCGGTCTAAACACCTTACTGGTTAATGTCGAACAAGCCCGAGAATTCCATGTGGGGGCCAGTATCGATAACTATCGCAGCCCAGCCATTGGCTCTATTCAAGGTAGCCTCAATCTTGCTCACGATAATTTCTTAGGATTGGGCGATCGCATCACCGCCGCTACTTCAATCACCGCTGGACTTAATCTTTACGACCTTGGCTACACTGTGCCCATCAATGCCCGAGACGGTACGATTGGTGTCAGATACAGTAACGCCGCGAGTGAAATTGTTGCCTCTGAACTCAGACCTCTAGATATCAGCAATGACTTTGAAAGCCTGTCCCTTGAGCTACGACAACCGGTTGTCAAAACTCCTAACACCGAGATTGCGCTGGGGCTCTCCTTTGACCTGCAACAGAATCAGAGTTTTTTAGCAGATCAACCTTTCCCATTTTCACAAGGCCCTGATGCGGATGGAATCGCTAAAACACGAGTGCTGCGCTTCTCACAGGAATGGACTCAGCGGCAACCCCGAAACGTTGTTGCCCTTCGTTCCCAATTCAACTTGGGCGTGGATGTCTTCGACGCCACTGTCAATGTAGAGGGGCCATCCGCAAATTTCTTCTCCTGGGTCGGACAAGCTCAATATGTGCAGCGGTTACCCTTAAGGGCTTTACTCATCAGTCGCCTCAGCACCCAACTGACGCCCGATTCCCTGCTCAATCAAGAACGGTTTGGCATTGGTGGAATTAGTTCCGTGCGGGGCTACGCTTCCAATCAACTCCTCACCGATAACGGCATCCTCGGTACGGTGGAATGCCAGTTTCCGCTGACGTCGAACCCCAATGTTTTGCAGCTATCGCCCTTCATTGACGCCGGGAAAGGTTGGAACAACTTTGGTGCCGATCCCTCTCCATCTGCGTTAGTGGGCATCGGTGTCGGACTCCGCTGGCAGCCAATCCCAGATCTGAGCCTACGTTTCGACTACGGCTTGCCCATAGTGGACCTTGATGATCGGGGTAACTCCCTCCAGGAGCAAGGCTTCTACTTCTCTTTGCAATATCAGCCCCTGTAGAGGTTCATGATGATAAGCAAAATCTGTACGCGTCCTCTGCTGAAGGTTCTCTTTCTCACCAGTTTGATCCTCAGTCTGCTTTGGGCGCATGGGGGACAGGGGGCGCCGACTCAGCAACGATCTACGAACACGGCCAACAACAATGCCGGCCAGCTTGTGCAGCAAGGATACGATCTCTACCAGAGTCGAGATTATCAAGGAGCCATCGAACGTTGGCAAGCTGCTTTGCCCTTTTATCAAACCCAACGGGACCTGGCAAACAATGCCATCGTGCTTGAAAACCTGGCCCGTGCCCATCGTCACCTGGGGCAAACGGCTCAAGTCTTACAACACTGGCAGCAGGTGATTCTCCTGCAACGTCAGCTCGGCAACACACAAAAAGTCGGACGTATACTGACAGAACAGGCCCAAGCCTATAGCCAATTAGGACAGCATCGACGCGCCATTGCTGTGCTCTGTAACCCTACCCCAGACTGTCAGGCTGGCAGCGCCATCGATATTGCACGTCACGCTAAAGATTCAGCGGGTGAAGCGGCAGCCTTAGGCAGCATCGGTAATGCGTATCTTGCTCGTGGAGATCATCAACAGGCCATTGATTCCCTAGAGGAGGGATTAGCCCTGGCATCGAAGCTGCCGAACTACCAAACAGTGATGCTCAGCAGTTTGGCAAATGCCTATCTCGCACAAGCTGAAGTTGACTACCGTCAGGCCCGCTCTGAGAATCAAAGTGTGACAGCAAGCCGTCTTAACCAAACCTCTCCCCTCAGCTCACGACAAGAGGGTAACATTCGGAAGGTGACGGCACTGCACCAAAAAGCTCAGGACAATGAAACTCAAGCCCTAAGCTATTTCAAACAAAGCTTGTCCCTTTCTCAACAGCAGGATAAGCCCCTCACGAGTGTTCAGACCCTGCTGAGAATAATCCCGATTTACAGGCGCAAAGATGCATTTCACCCAAAAGTAGAACCCGCCAAAAAGAAGGCTCTCAACCTCATTCCTCGCTTACCTGTCAGCCAAGAAGCCGTTTTTGCCGCAATTGATTTGGCCCATCTTTATCGCTCAGTTGTGGACCCAGCCCTATCCTCTGAAGGGCCACAGTGTTATCCCCAAGAGACGGCTTCCCAAGCTCGAAGTCTGCTCAAACAGGCTCTAAAAACAGCTGAGCAAGTGGGCGATCGCCGCTCTAAATCTTTTGCATTGGGCGAACTGGGCCACTGGTACGAATGTCGCCAGGACCATCGGCAAGCCCTGAGAATCACGCAAAAGGCTCGCTGGATCGCAGCCGATTTGGACAGCAATGACAGTCTTTATCTTTGGGAATGGCAAACAGGACGGATTCTAAATGCCCATGGACAAACAGAAGAGTCCATCAAATTCTACCAACGAGCCGTCTCAACCTTAGGGAAAATTCGTAGAGACATATTAAATGCCAATCGCGACCTGCAGTTTGACTTTCGTGACAATATCGAACCCCTTTATCGAGAATTGGTGACCCTTTATCTACAGCAAAATGGGGCAGAATCCATTCCCGCCCCAGCCCAGACCCAGCAACTGACAAAGGCTCTCAACACCCTGGACTCCCTCAAGCTAGCGGAATTGCAAAATTACTTTGGCAATGATTGTGCACTCACCGCCTTACCGGCTACCCCCGTCGAGCAGGTCGGTCCTGCAGGAACTGCAACCCTCAGCACCATTATCTTGCCGCAGCGCAGCGCTGTTATTTTGACCCTGCCCAACGGCCAGCGGCAACTGGCCTGGATTCAAGAATCTAAATCAACTTTACAAAATACAATTAATGACTACCGAGTTGGCCTTGAACGCAACCTAGGACCCTACACCAATCGTCAGTCTGCAGAACAGCTATATCAATGGCTGATTCAGCCCTTTGAGACCGCATTGACCGAAGCTCAGGTTAACACCCTCGTCTTTGTTCAAGATGGCCTGTTCCGAACGGTTCCCATGGCGGCTTTGTTCGATGGCCAGCAGTTTTTGATTGAGCGCTTTGCCATTGCTACAACTCCCTCTTTACACCTCATCGATCCACAACCTCTGAAACATTCTTCTCTAAAGGCAATGATTTTAGGCTTAACTGAGGCGGCCCAAGTGGATAATCAATATTTCCCAGCGCTGCATTTTGTGGCCTCAGAAGTCGAGCGCATTGAAGCGCAGTTTCCGAGAAGTAAGAAGTTGATTAATGATGCGTTTACTCGTGAGCGCCTCTATATAGAGTTGAGTCGGAGAAACTACCCCATCATTCATATTGCAACCCACGCCCGATTCAGCCCTGAGCCTGAAAATACCTTCTTGGTATTGGGTAACAATAGCAAGCTGACATTAAGTGATTTTGAACAACTGCTCCGGGAGGTAAACAGCCCCCAAAGGGCCATTGATCTGCTTATGCTTTCCGCTTGTCAAACTGCGGTGGGCGATAATCGAGCGGCTTTGGGGCTAGCGGGGAGTGCTATTCAAGCTGGAGCTAGAAGTACTCTCGCCTCCCTTTGGTTTATTGACGACCAAGCCACGGCTGAATTTTCAGAGCAGTTTTATCAAGCCCTAAACAACCCTCAATTCAGCAAAGCTCAAGCCCTGCAGGCCGCACAATTGAGTCTGATTAAATCCGGTAAAGGGTATAGGCATCCCTGCTTTTGGGCTGCTTTTATTTTGATTGGTAACTGGCTGTAATCTAGCCTAGAAGCGTAATGGTTGTGTTGCAACTAAGCTCAATGTGGCTCACTCAACGTTTGCTCGTGTGGTCTCCGGTCAAAGCTCGGTGACGCCATATCTGGCGATTTGACTGTCTAAGGTATTTGGCGGGTCACCTGAGAGCTGGCTGCAGATGCAGGCTAACTACGATCTATGGCTGGCCCGTCAGCAGGAGCCTCACGATGAGCCGGTGGCTTTTGAATCTGCGTAAGGGAGTTTCTGCAACACTCCCATCGCCGCCCTCTGCTTACTCAATTTCTTCTTCCCCGAGATCGCATCCCCCACAACCCCGCCACAGATGCACCGGCAGTAGAAACCATCGTCTCTATCTTCAAACTCAAAGGTGGGTAACTCCCACCCCATCGCCTGACAGATCTCGATCAACCGCCCCACATGATTCTGCCCATCAAGAAGCGGCTTCTCTAACAGCGATCGCAACTTCCCCTCCTTCAAATCCACCACCGGCTCAACAGCGACAACCACCGGCAGCTCTAGCACAACCCGCGCATCCACCCCCACCAGCTCCCCACTCTCGAACGCAGAAAGCCAAAGCCAACAAGCCCGATGCCGCGCCACCTGCTTACGCAGATCGCAACCCGCCTCCACGGAAGTCCGCAGCTCCCCATCGACGTATACTTCGGCCCAGGCCAGAAAGCGTCCCTCCTGAGCTAACTCTGTATACTCCAGCCCTTCCCAGGATTCTTCCTGAGTAACTGCCATAGACAACACGCTGGCCGCATCCTGCACCTTCCCTTCCAGATGCTTCAACACCAATTCCTGCAGCTCCAAATCGCAACCTTGTATAAGCAGCAGGTAGTAATCCAAAACAACAAGCCGATCCTGCTCCAACCGCGATCGCACTTCCTCCGCCAGGGCTACCGGCAGCTCTCCCTCAGCATGTTTGATTAACCGGCTAAATTCTTTCTCCGGCAGCTCAGTAAAGCTTTCTTCCGACTCCAGCTTTTCCTGCAGCCCTTGCTTGGCCTTGTCTTTGTAGTAAGTGGTGGTTTTCCGCTCATCTTCTAGAACCGTCTCATTGATATGACGCCCCAGTTCCTCAAGATCTTGCTTTGTGTAGGGCGACTCTTCCCCGCGCAGCAACGCCTTGATGATCCGATGATTGATCAGGTCAGCCACCCGGCGTATTGGCGAGGTGAAGTGACCATAGGCCGGAAGATTCAGCGCAAAATGACCAATGAGTGCGGGGCTATACTCTGCTCGATTCATCCAGCTCTGCAACCGCCGTCGTATCGCGGTGGCCGACCCCAGCACCAGCAACGCCTGCAGCATCTCGTCCTGGCCCGGTGCGATCGCTTTTGCGGTGTGGTTACGATAGAGGGCCGGTTGATCACGGTCGGCTAGCCATTGGGCCGCAGCGGTGTTGGCCGCAATCATAAACTCTTCTATGACGCGATGGCTGTGGTATTTCGCATTGGGATTATCGGATAGATTTCCTTCTTCATTGATGTATATGTTTTTGCCGAAAGCTGATGCTCCAATAGCCCCTGTTGCCATCCGCTGCTGGTTTAGCTTGGCGGTCCACTCCTGGCATAGCTTCAGCGTGCTGTGCCATCTGAGTTTAGGACTTGCTATGGCGTAGTCGGCCTGGGCGTAGCTGAAGCGTTTGGCGCTGATTAGGTAGGACTCGAAGATTTTGCAGTTGCTGACTGTGCCGTCATTGGCTAGCTCTAGCTCGAACGTTAGGGTGGCTCTGGGTTGGCCCTCTTGAAGACTTAGTGCATTTTCGCTGAGGACTCGCGGCAGCATGGGGGTGTTGCCCTGCCGGTAGTAGCGGGTTTGGGTGGTTGCGATCGCGCTTTGGTCTAATGGGGAGTTGAGGGGGATGCGATCGGATACGTCGCTGATGTGGACTTGGATTGTTGCGCCCGTGTCGGTTTCTTCGCACCAGATGGCGTCATCGAGATCGAGGGAGGTGGGGCCGTCGATAGTGATGCCTTGGACTTGGGGGCGGGTGAGATCGGGTTGGTGTTGGGTTGAGATCGTCTTGGCTTGGGTGATTGCTTCTTTTGAGAACCGTTGTTCAATCACCGCTAGCTGCCTCCAATTTACAAAGCTGCAAAGATTTCTAACACGATCGGCAAATCTGCAGAAATTAGATGAATATCTATCAGTAGAGAACTTTTAATTCTATCTTTAGGTAGGAAAGAAAAAAGCCAGGGCCGAGCTAATCTACTTTCAACGTTCTTCTTAATTCCTCACAGACTCATGTCTTCTTCTGTTCAAACCCAGCTAATCGAATATCTGAGACAGGAATTGACAATACCCAGTGAGTCTATCAACCTCGCCCTACGTCAGCAACCTGAACCGTCGAGCCATCTGCACATCATCCTGTGGCAATACGGTCTGATTTCCTTAGAGCAGCTCGCCTCTGTCTTTGACTGGTTAGAGACCATCACTCCAGTTTTGACGCCCTAGCCATTCCCCCGCAATCTCAGGTTCTAGAGAAGAATAGACGAAAATCTGTCCGGCCTCCAGAGCCGCTTCTTCAGAAGCATATCGCTCTCCATCATGAAGCGCTGCGCCCTCCGGTGTTCTGACCCAGCAGCGGTATTCATCGGCATCAGAATAGCTGACCCAAACAATCCAGTCTGGGAAGGTTGAAACGTGAATCAGTCTGACCTGAGCATTCATCTCAGTGTTGCCATTAGCCTCAAAGAAAGGGGCAAAAAATGGTGCTTGACCCTGCTATGGTATAAGCGTACTATAAAGACCCACAGAACACCAGTCAGCATCTTCGCAGGCGCATCACTACCCATCACGAGAGAGAACAATGGCTACTACTGCTGATAAAGACAAAGAGAAAGCGTTAGGAACGGTTGTAAATCATATTGAGCGCACCTTTGGCAAAGGTGCCATCATGCGCCTGGGTGACGCTGCTCGGATGGAAGTGGAAACGATTTCTAGTGGTGCATTAACACTAGACATAGCCTTAGGAGGAGGTCTGCCCAAAGGTCGCGTGATTGAAATCTACGGCCCTGAAAGCTCTGGTAAAACAACCTTGGCCCTTCATGCGATCTCAGAAGTTCAAAAACAGGGGGGCGTCGCAGCCTTCGTGGACGCTGAACATGCCTTAGATCCGGTTTATGCCGGAGCGCTGGGTGTAGATATCGAAAATCTACTTGTCTCTCAACCCGATTCTGGCGAAATGGCATTAGAGATCGTCGATCAGCTCGTGCGTTCCTCCGCCATTGATTTAATCGTCATTGACTCTGTAGCGGCGCTGACCCCCAAGGCCGAGATTGAGGGTGAGATGGGCGACTCCCATATGGGATTGCAGGCCAGATTGATGAGTCAAGCCTGCCGTAAGATTACCAGCAACATCAGCAAATCTGGCACCACCGTCATTTTCCTCAATCAGCTCCGTCAGAAGATCGGAATTGTTTACGGTAGCCCAGAGGTCACGACAGGAGGCAACGCCCTCAAGTTTTATGCCTCAGTACGCCTCGATATTCGTAGGATTCAGACTCTTAAGAAAGGGAACGAAGGCTATGGGATTCGAGCGAAGGTGAAAGTGGCTAAGAATAAAGTCGCTCCCCCCTTTCGGATTGCAGAGTTCGATATCTTGTTTGGTAAAGGCATATCTACCATTGGCTGTTTGGTAGATATGGCTGAAGCGCAAGACATCATCGTTCGCAAAGGGGCATGGTATAGCTACAGCGGCGAAAATATTGGTCAAGGCCGGGAGAATACCATCAAATATTTAGAAGAGAATCCAGATGTTGCTCAGACCGTAGAGGAGCAAGTCCTAGAGAAGCTGAAGCCGGTGGTTGACGTCCAGCCGGAGCCGGTCACCACTGCCAAGGATGAAGGAGATGCCGTTACTGCTTCCTAGCAACGCACGATAGAATCGCTTCATGTATGACAACACCTGTAAGTTCCTTGCAGAGACCTTCTCAAGTGACTTTGCTAGCTGGCTGTTGGGTCAGCCTGTTGTTTTAACCCAACTAAGCCCTTCGGAACTTGCCGTTGAGCCAATTCGTGCTGATGCTCTGATTCTTCTGGAATCTGAAGGTATTATTTTACATCTGGAATTCCAGACCGAAGCGGATCCCACAATGGCCTTTAGGATGTTGGATTATCGGACGCGGGCCTTCCGTCGTTTTCCGAACAAACAGATGAAGCAGGTCGTTATCTACTTAAGTCCAACAACCTCTGAACTGGTCTATCAGACTGCTTTTGAAATTCTGGGTACTCGTCATGAGTTTGAGGTTGTCAGGTTGTGGGAACAGCCTACCCAGTCTTTCCTAAACTCACCGGGCTTGTTACCTTTGGCGGTACTGACGCAGACTCAAGATAAAGCTCAGACGTTGCGACAAGTGGCTGCAAAGGCTGAGGCTATTGAAGATGAACGGGTGCAAAGCAACGTAACGGCTTCTGCGGCTATTCTGGCAGGGCTATCATTAGACAGGGACTTTATTTACAGAGTGCTGAGGCAAGATGTTATGCAACAGTCAGTGATCTACCAAGATATCAAGGGTGAAGGCCGAGAAGAGGGACGCACAGCAGGCGAACGCTCCCTCGTCCTCCGTCTGCTCAATCGTCGCATCGGAGAAGTATCCCCTGAGTTGCGATCTCAAATAGAAGGGTTGGATCTGGAGCAAACTGAGGAGTTGGGTGAGGCGCTGTTAGACTTTACGGAACAGGGGGATCTGGTGGGTTGGCTGAAGGCAAATCAGTGAGCTTGAACTACGTCGAAGACTCGAATAAATGCTCTCCTCGGTGTAGTCGGGCTGCAATTTGATAGGTTTGGTGCTGTGCGCGAGTTGTGGGCGCATGAGCTGCTAGATATCGAGCTGCTGCTACCAAAATATATACCCTGTCTGGTTTGTGTTGCCAATGTGTGTATAGGTTGAAAGCTGCATCTAATTCTTGAATCGTGTGAAAGCTTCGATCTTCCCGCAACATTAACCGACCCAGAACCGCCAAAAGGCGATCGCCATCTCCCCCTCCGTAAAGATAACGAGCAACCAGATTACCGACCTCATTCACCTGCTGCTGACGGTCTAATAACTCTGGGAGTTGATCTAATAGCTGCTCTGGATTCTGCAATTCATTCTCTGGCTTAGGCAAAGGAGCTGCAGGAATATTGAGAAATCGATTGAGATAGATTGTCATAGCTGCATCGAAAATCCCCCGAGTCAGCTCAGGCGAGCTAACCCGCTGCAGTCCTTTATACACAGCGTTGGCGAACGTAAAACTATGATGAGCGGTGTCCCAATCTCGAAAGTCGTTTTGCGTATGAAAATGAGCAATTCTCAAAGCTGCAGCGTAAGCCACCATTGCCGCTAAATCGGTTACAGAGCATCCCGCCCGAATCTGGTCGAGCAACGTGGTGCAAATTAAAGCTGGATCATCGCCTAATACCACTGCCACAAGACGATCCTGGTCTAGTTCAGCCGATAATTGAGTTGTTCCTTGTGAGATCGCATCTGGAAGCGCCTGAAAAGTTTGATTGAGGATATCTACCAGATCGATGGGTGAACGCCATGCGTTCGATTCTTCCTTCCGTTCTCCCTCGGTATAACCTCGAACTAAGCTTCCAAGAACAGGTGCTGCATGTTGCCAGCCAGCAATATCTAGAGCCTCCAGTGCTTTGTTGGTGAAATCGAGGGTATGTCCACCATCAATGAAGCGATGATCTGTTGCAGCGGTAAACAGAATATCAGCAATTTGGATGGGACTTGCACTGGCTTGGATGGCCGTCATTAGACAGCGTTCCGCACCTTGGGAATCACGAACCTCAACAAACTGGCAAAACCAGCCCTTTAGCGTTTCAATATCTGCTGGTGTTGAGGGAAGAGGTTCCACGTTGAAATGAGGCGGTTCGTTTGCACAGTCCCGAGCCACTGCAGATAGACCGTGATATAAAGCCTGGGGATGATCTTCACTCTTTAGATAGGGCCGTAGGTTGTGCATACAAGTGAGGATGGTTAGACCTGCTCCCCACCCGGCACGGCGGTAGTGCGTCCCAAATTCAAGGCCCAGTCGGAATGGAGCCGTCGCATCACTGCCTTGACCTAGCAACGCAATGACAGATTTTGCAATCACCAGAGAGATCTGCTGCTGCAGTCCATCCTTTAGACGTTTTTCGTGATGAGCCTCAGAGTGATTTGAGGGTGCTAGGTCAACCCAAACTTCATCTCCCCGGACCTCAACAGGGAAAGTAGGAACATCATCAGCCCATAAATCAAAGGTGCCGCCACTCACCACATCAAAACGAGCATGGTGCCAATGACAAGTTAAGATCCCTTCTTTGACAGTGCCTTTGTCTAAGGGGAACCCCATATGAGGACAGCGGTTATCGATGGCATGAAGTGTACCGTTATGGCTCACAATGGCGATGGCATGGCCTTCAGCGTAAACTACAGGGCACTTGGCCGCTTTGATTTCTTGGAGCTGTCCGACTTTAACGAATTGTTCTGTCTGTGTTGCCATCGAGACCCTCAGCCTCCTATTGAAAACATCAAGCCATCCGCAAAATAGCGGGGCGACTACAAAGACTCCGTATCTCTTTCATTCTAATTCTTCTATTAAAATGGTTGGCGAACCCTGTTTCTACCAAGCCGTCAGTTTTACCCATAACGAGTTTTACAGATGAAACTTCGCTCGATTGAGACAACACCCAGTCCAAACTGCATGAAGCTAAATCTAGATGAGCAGATTGGCTCTAAGCCCTTGACGCTTAAAAAAGATGGTGAATTAACGGATGCACCAGAAGTCTTTCAGAGTTTGCTGGCGATAGAGGGAATACAGTCTGTTTTCTTGATAGGTGACTTCATCACCCTCACGCGCAAAGGGAACGTAGATTGGCAACCCATCTTGTCAGAAGCAGGCAGCTTGCTCGGACTTGCAGAGGAAGCTGATTCGAGTTTAAGCAATCATCTTATTCAACAACAATCCAGCTCATCTGTGAATAAGGGTTCCCCAGCGCAGCATCAGACTCAGAATTTTGGTCAGGTCGAGGTAGCTATTCAGGTCTTTCGGGGCATTCCCGTTCAAGTTCGTGTGATTGCAGGGGATGGTAGTCGGGCTCGTGTCGCATTGCCAGAACGGTTTAGTCAGGCTCTCCAGCGGACGATTGAATCAACCCATGCTGATTATGTCGCAGAGCGTCTCTGGTCCCCGTATCAACCCCAATTCGGGAATCCAGAGGAGATTGCCCAACAAGTTGCAGAAGAACTCGATATTCTGATTGACGATCTGGAATTGGCTGCAATTGAGAAAACAGCGATTGAGCAAGAGCGTGGGAGAGAAGTGCCCATTGCTCAAAAGTCCCAACAGGTTTTAATGGAAGAACTTCGACAGCCAGATTGGAAGAGACGACTCAAGGCGATTCAGCAGATTGAAGTCAATTCTGAAACCTTCTCAGCCGTGACTATTGCACTGAAGGATGAGCGCAATACAATTCGTCGCTGGGCTGCGGCTCTCATGGGTGCGAGCGAGCGCCCTGAAGCCGTCCATCCGCTGTGTCAGGTTGTACTTTCAGATCGTTCACCTATTGTGCGACGAACAGCAGGAGATGCTCTCAGTGATTTGGGAGAGACTCAGGCCAATGAGGCAATGATTAAAGCGTTGGAAGATTCTTCTGCTCTAGTCAGATGGCGAGCGGGTCGTTTCCTGAATGAATTAGGAGATTCCAGTGCTGTGTCTCCCTTGCTGCAGGCGGCTGAATTGGAGAGCGAATTTGATGTGCGAGTAGAACTGCTGGCTGCGATTGAACGTATTCAGGCAGGGAAAGAGCTGCAATTGCCGATGTGGATGCGTATTAGTCAGGGTAAAGAAAGTTAAGGCCCACTCTCAACTGAATTATCGTTGAGACCGATAGAGTCATGATTGAATAGAGTGACTGCCCTTCGCACTCTTATCTTCCCAACATCCATCATTCTATGATTCCATCTCGTGTCGCCGTAGCCGCCAGGAAAGGGGGGGTTGGCAAAACATCTATTTCCAGTGGCCTTTCATCTATTTTGAGCACACTGGGCAAGAAGACTCTCCTGATTGATTTAGATCCCCAATCCAACGCTGCTTTCAGTTTCTGTCTTACAGAAAAACTTACATAAAATATCGACCGAATATCTTAGGTCTAGCGAAAGTCTAGCGAACAAGTGCTAGGGCTGCTGGTGATCTCACTGTCTGTCGCTGTAACCATATCTTTGCCGATCCTTGTTCTATCATCGCATCAACCCCAGTGACAGCCGCTCAATTAGCTCCTGTGCCAATGGCAGAAATATATCGAGCCGTTTCTGCTGGTTTCGAGCATCCTCAAAGCCCTTTGGATTAGCGACCTCATGAACGACGTTCATCTTTGTGGGTGAAATTGGATGGAGGACGATCCGACCCAGCAGACCGAGCTTTTTGTGGCTGAAGGTGTAGAAAACTGTTGGACCCTTCTCATCTTTGCGAGAGCTGACACCGGAGGGTAATGTGAAAGTCGTTTGCTCAACCTCCTGCATCTCAATCATTTCCATCGGCTTCTCGCTAGAAGCAAGGTATAGATGTGCGACGGGCGGCACTACCATCACAACGACCGCTTCACTCTCTGGTGAATATTGATCGACTACCTCGGCAACTTTCCGCTTCATATCGACTGATAGCATCCATAGTGCTGTGGCACAGTCCCTTTGCTTCACGTATAGGAACTTCTTTGCCTTGGCGTTTTCGAGGCCCAACACCATGCCGCGATCGCAGCGCTCATATTGCTCGATAGCCACCTGCAGGGCGCTGGTACCAAACTGCTCCAGTAGAGGAGTGGCCTCACTTTGCCGCTGAGCCATCTCTTGTTCGATCATCGGTGTGATCACAATGCCAATCGGCTCTTGGTCAGAGGGTGAGGGTGAGGTCATGGGGATTCGGGCAAGGTGCTTACACCCTTCATTGTGGCTGGCGAGGTTACTTTACTGTGGCTTCACAAGTTACTTTCCGTAACGCCAACTTTACGCAGCTTTACTAAAAACCCCTATTTTGGCCCTAATTTTGGATGATTTTGGGGGTCTCCCTATACTTCACCGGAAGGGTGTATCTGCCTATCGATCCTGTGATCTTTTGTTTTAAACCCTTTGCCAATGGGGGCTAGAGGCGTACACTTGATCCGTAATTAGACAAATCTATCTGGAGGAACCAAAAACAGCCTTTAAAACCTAAAAAACCCGAGAGTGGCATCTCAGGCAATTAGGTAATTTATTTAGCGAAGTCGCGGGAACTAACTGAAAGCTTTGGACTGCCAGACGTTAGGAAACCCTTTAGGTCGTTCGCCTATTTTAAGCTGCCTGCACGTAAAAGTGCAACCTGGCTTTAATTTGTCTTAACGAACGACCCTCAATCGACCTCGCTCCCATCACCGATAGGAGCAAGAATATGAAGAACGCCTTTGCCCGCGTCACCGATATCCATGACGCGATCGCCCTTACTTTGACCCCCTGTGCGGGTCAGCTCTACCGCTGGCTATTGCGGAAAATACCTGCAGGGAAGCCCCAGGAGCTAGAGCTAGGAGACTTCGCCCGGTGGTCTAGCGGCCACCGTCGCCGCCCGTACTGCATCCGACATATTCAGAGAGCCGTGCAGGAGTTACTGAGCGTTGGCCTGATAGATGTCGTTAAGCAATACAGCACTCGTATCTTTAAGCTCATCTGCTTTCACCCAGAAGCTGCAGAGATTACCCCTGTAGAGCAGCAGTTAACGCTGGAGAACAAACCAAACCTGAGTGACAAAAAAGTACAGGTTCTGGATCAAAAAGTCCAAACCGTGACAAAAATGTCCAAAACAGAGCACTCAAACGCTGATGCTGCCGTACCCTCTTATAGAGATAAGAAGAGAACAGCAGACGACCCAACCTCACTCCACCCTGTTTCGTGGAGTGACAAGGAAGGTATGGCTAACTCTCCCCTAAACCCCAATCTGCAAAACCCAACGCCCCAAAAACCTGGAACAGATTCCCCAGCAGATCCCGATTCTCAGAACGTGCCGCTAAACTCCGAAGGAAGAATAATAGACCCAGAGCTAAAGGCTGCAGTCGAAGAGGTGATTGCACAGCCGCTGAACCAGAACATCCATAGGACAGTAGTATCTGCTACCGTCGATGTCGTTCGTGATGCCTTGGCCGTCGTGCGTCAGCAAAAGCAGGCGGGGATAGTAAAACGGCCTGCTGGGATGTTGGTCAAGGCGATTCAGGAGAAGTGGAATCCCAATCCTGTAGAGGAATCAGGGAGTCTGGTGCCTGATGGATTTAGTGAGTGGTTTGATCTTGCCAGGGAGAAGGGGATAGTCACAGCCTCGATGATGATGGATGGGCAGATGTGCGTCTGTACGAATCCAGAGCTGGGCGACTGGCAACCGTGGACTGAGCTGGCGTTTGCTTTTCCCAAGCGAATCTTGAAGGGGATGACCCCGATTAGATTCTTGAGTAATCCCAGTGTGCTGCTGCCGACAATGCCTAAGGCACCCGTCCGCTTGACATAGTTTGCTATCGCTTTTGTGAATTCCGGAAAGTATGACAGGTCCAATTCCGTAAAGTCTGGCTGGTGAGCTGGTCACTTTTTGAGCACGATTAAAGAAAGCTCAGTTAGTGATTAGCCCTGATGTACAGCCAATTGGAGCGATATGTCGTGCAAGAACTTAGAGATCAGAATATGCCTCAAGGCGAGGTGCGCGAGCTAACCGGAATTAGTGAGCGCAGTATCAGCCGAATTGAAACGGAAGAACCAATCAAGGAGATTGATAAGGAGAGTTTCCGGAAATCCCATAATATGGGTCGTCCCAGCCGAGTCACCGAGTATGAAGACCAGATTCGTCAATGCCTAGAAGAGCCTCGCCATAAGGAAGACGGTCCTATTAAAAGCCAAGAGATTCTAGCTTGCTTGCGCCAGCAGGGCTATACCGGCGGTAAGACCGCTGTCTATGAATTAGTCAGACGCCTCCGCCCTAAAACCAAGGGCAGACCTATTGTTCGCTTTGAGGGTCTACCCGGCGAGTTTTCCCAACATGATTTCGGCCAACGGTGGGTGACGTTTTCTGACGGCACTCGTAAACTGATCCGCTTTTTTGCCAGTCGCCTGAAATACTCTCGCTATGTCGATATCGAGATTGTCGAGAACGAACAACAGGAAACAGTGGTGCGGTCCCTGCTGAGTGCCTTTGAGCACTTTGGCGGAGTGCCGATGATTGGCGTATTCGACAATATGTCCACTGCCGTTAAGTCGCGTGAGATCCGAGAAGACGGCAGCGTCAAAGTCTATTGGACCGAGCGCTTTGGTCAATTGACCGTTGACTGTGGATTGGTTCCCTTAGCCTGCTGGCCCTATCGTCCTCAAGAAAAAGGGTCAGTGGAAAATTTAGTCGGGTTCGTCAAAGGGAACTTCTTCTGTGGCCGGACCTTTAAAGATGTTGACGATATCAAGGGTCAACTTCAAGAGTGGATGGCTCACGTCAATGACGAGCGTCCCTGCGATGCCACCGGCGAGATCCCCGCAGAGCGGTTGAAGCGAGAGCCGCTCCAACCATTGCACCATCAAGCCCAGAGCTATGCCTTTAAGGTCTCAGTCGTTGTCCGCCCGACGGCTCGGGTTCACTACCGAGGAATAGAATATTCGGTTCC
This sequence comes from Acaryochloris thomasi RCC1774, assembly GCF_003231495.1. NCBI lineage: Bacteria > Bacillati > Cyanobacteriota > Cyanophyceae > Acaryochloridales > Acaryochloridaceae > Acaryochloris > Acaryochloris thomasi. Next base: position 1,425 of record NZ_PQWO01000031.1, on the reverse strand, counting down.
TGCTGAAACGCTTGGTCAAACAGTGACGCTGCATCTGCAGCAAAGGCAAGTGGCGATCTATCTTGATGACCGTTTGTTGGCAGAGCATCCGAGGTTTCCGGAAAATGGCAAGTCGAGTGTCCTGCCAGAACATGCTGAAGAACTGTTCCAAATCAAACGGGGCAAGCCCTATGCCCAACGTCAATTACTGCTCGACTTAGCTCCCATTGTTGAGTCCTATCTCACTGAATTAGTCCATCGTCGGCCACTGGCGTGGGAGGAAGATGTCGATGCCACCTATCAGCTCTATCAACGCATTGGTCGCAGCGATCTGCTCGCGGCTATTGAATTAGCCATTGAGTTGCACTGCTTCGGCAGTGAATACTTGCTGGAGATCGTTGAACATGCTGGAGCCACACCTTTGGCTCTGAGCCAAGCGTTGGGGGCACAATCATGAGTTTAGACATGATGCTCAAGCGCCTGGGTCTCAGTACGATTCAACGGATTCTTCCAGAACTGACACCGACGGCAGAACGGGAGGCTTGGTCCTATCAACACTTCCTCGAACGCCTAGTCTCAGAGGAGATTGCCCAACGCAGCGAAAGGCGGGTTGCTAACCACGTTACCCGTGCCAAGTTTCCCTTCAATGCCACCATTGAAACCTTTGACTTCACCTTCAAAAGCGATCTCAAACGACAAATGCTTGGACGATTCTTAGGGCCAGAGCTGATCAGTGAAAACCGATCGCTAATTTTGGAGGGGCCACCGGGAACGGGGAAAACTCACATCTGTATTGCTATTGCCTACAAGGCGATTCAGAACGGGTTCATGGCCCGTTTCACGACGGCGGCTGCGCTCATTAATGAGTTGAGAGTCGCTCATGATCTCAATGCGGCACTCAAGCCTTACCTGCAGCCCCATGTCTTGGTCATTGATGAGATGGGCTATCTCGGATATGGACCAGGGGCCGCTGATGTCCTATTTCAGGTCGTTGATGAACGCTATCTCAAGGGAAAGCCGATTCTATTCACCACCAATAAACCACTCAAGCACTGGGGCAGGGTGCTTCATGATGAGGAATTAGCCCGTGCCATCATTGACCGAACGCTCCATCATGGCGAGTATCTCAAGCTCAATGGGGCCTCCTATCGATTGAAGGATAGGAAGCTGGAGTTTGATTACCCTGCCAAACCGGAGCAAGCAACAACCTCTATAACCTGGATTTCTCACCAGCACTCTCAAAAATACCCTTTACACTCCTGTCTGTTTGGGTTTCAGCGTTTTTTATAATTTAACAGTGTGTATTTTAAGTCAGTTTCGGTGTTTAGGGTACATCGGAACAGAAAACAACGCTAAGGCTGTAACTTTTTGAGGGTATAGGTTTCAGGCGCTAATTTTCGCATTTTTCGAGGCAGCGAAATTGACACATTCCTTTCTAGGTATAGG
>NZ_PQWO01000030.1 GCF_003231495.1 Acaryochloris thomasi RCC1774 | reverse complement strand
AATTACTGTAAAACAGCAACTCCTTAGTTCATTTGAACGAGGTTTATATGTGCTATTATGGCTTTCAAACTATTAACTTATCTAGGTTCAGAGCGCTTCCGAAAAACGTGTCTCTCTCGAGCGCTTTGCCAATGTAACCCCTTCTTTTGAGCAAGTCAAGCTTTTTTTAGAAAATATTTTTTCTCGTTCTGTTTAAAGCTCCAGAAACGAGACAGGGAGAGATTTTCAGGTCACATGCTTTTTCGTTGCTTCGCTGCGTTCGCCGTTCCTCTTCTCTTTTTAGGTGCTGCGGGTTGCGATATCGCAATTAGGTCTCCAGAATCTTTTGCTTCAAAATCTGCCTCTACAAAGCCAGCACTTATAGAGGCGACGCTAGCGGGTGACGTGGGAGAGGTGAGATCGCATCTTCAATCCAATGCAGATCCGAATACTACACACAACACAAACACCGCTCTCACCTATGCCGCACGTGATGGCTATACAGAGATTGCGCAGCTACTTATTGACGCAGGTGCAGAAGTAAACTGGATTGATCGAGAAGGCGTCACGCCGCTCATATTGGCCTCACTGAAGGGTCATACAAAAATAGCCCAGCTTTTGCTCCACCATGGAGCCGACAAAACCGTGATCGACCAATGGAATCGAACGGCCCTAGATTATGCTCTGAGACGGGGCGAGGCCGATCCAATTGTGAAGCTGTTGAGAATGAAACAGTAAAACGGCTGGTATATGTGGTTGCTTGAGCACAATCCAAAAAGATGAAGCAAGACCTTCAAAATCTGTTGTTTCTTTGCTTACGCCTTGCTCTTGTCGCTCGCCAACTACGGAAATCTCGACATCCGGCAGATACAGTGACTCCAGACACAAAGCCTAGAGCAAAACCAACTAGGATTCCTTCGGCAGTCAACATGCTTGACCTTCATATCACTGCTCGCCAATATTGTATCGAATATGCTCAAGTATTCTTGCTGTTCAGAGGTAGTACGGCCCCTTAATTAGAATTAGATTAGTGAAAATCGTTATTCTGACTCTATACGCTGAATAAACCATTTGAATAAGCAAGAACAAGTGACTGAATTATTTGAGTCAATTAGGTCAACGGTGACCTCTATTGAACTTCGCCCCTTTCTTTGAAATTGCTTTTGGAAGCTTGCTACTGAGTCCTCGGCGGCAGAAACATGGGCAGAGATGGATGTCGTTGCTGGTGCCTTGAACTTGATAGCGGCATCGCGCAGTAAGGGAATAACCTTGCCCACTAACTCAGGGAAGAGGGTTTGTAAGTGGGCACCACTTGCTGTTTCCGCCAAGGCGAATTGAGCGCTAGCGTGCACTGCTCCCATATGATTCTCAAGATGTTCACGAGCTTCTAGCTCCAACACACCAGAGGTACCGTATTGAATTCCCGTATATTTCACAAAGGGAACTTTAGTAATATCCATCATTCAGCTCTCGACTCCCTGCTACCAATATCGTTAAGTTTACTGAGTACGACCTGAGAAGATAGCAAATTTATCCCCACAGTCCGTATCAGACTCGTTATCCTGACAAATGAAGTCTGCAGGGTCTGAAGCGCCATGTTTGAGCATTTTTCCGATACTGTAGTTCTGTCGCGCATGCAGTTTGCGCTGACGAGTATCTTTCATATGCTGTGGCCAATTCTGACCACCGGCATGGGTATTTATCTAGTAATTGTCGAGGGGCTATGGCTTAAAACCCGAAATCCTGATTATTACTACCACGCCCGTTTCTGGGCAAAAATCTACTTACTAAACTTTGGGATTGGCGTCGCCACAGGGCTGCCGATGGAGTTTCAGTTCGGGACAAACTGGGCGCCTTTTTCTGAATCTGTCGGTGATTTCTTTGGCAGTATTCTGGGTTTTGAAGCATCAATGGCCTTCATGCTAGAGGCTGGATTTTTGGGCATTATGCTGTTTGGCTGGACCCGAGTACCGCCCGTAATGCACTACATTGCAACGATTATGGTGGCCCTGGGTGCCAACCTTTCTACTGTCTGGATTCTGGTGGCGAATTCCTGGATGCAGACACCCAATGGCGGCGATTTCGTGGACGGTAAGTTTATTGTTCAAGACTATTTTCAGGCCATTCTCAATCCGGCGGCCTTGGTTAGCGTGTCTCATATGTTTCTGGCCACACTGGAAACCTCGCTATTTGTGATTGGGGGCATCAGCGCTTGGTACATTCTGAGCAAACGTCACTCCGCTTTTTTTGCCACGTCTCTTAAAATCGTGCTGGCGGCAACCATTGCCGTTGCGCCCTTACAAATCTATGTGGGGCACCTCAGCGGGGAACAGGTTTACGAAAATCAGCCTTCTAAGTTAGCAGCCATTGAAGCACGGTGGGAGACGATTCCAGCTGGAGAACCTGCGCCCTGGAGCATGATGGCATGGCCCAATGGCAAAGCCGAGACCAATGAGTGGGAGATGAATGTGCCCGGAGGCTTAGGCTACATCCTGGCACTGAAGCCAACGCTACCCACCCCTATCTTGGGTTTGAAAGAATGGGTGCCGAGCGATCGCCCCCCTCTGTTAGGTCTGATTTTCTACTCCTTTCGAATCATGGCCGGGATTGGTGTATTCCTAGCTGCGCTGATGGCCTTGAGCGTACTGCAGTGGCTGAGGGGAAAGCTCTCAGACGAAGCGATCTCTCAGCAACGCTGGCTCCTCCGTAGCTGGATGTTTGCGGCTCCTTTAGGCTACATCGCGGTGGAAACCGGCTGGACGGTCCGGGAAGTCGGGCGTCAGCCGTGGATTGTCTATGGCCAAATTCGAACGGCGGAAGCAGCTTCCAATTTGCCGCCGGGTGATGTTTTGGCATCGCTCTCAATTTTTACAGGCGTTTATACGCTACTGCTGATTTCAGCTTTGTTCTTTGGCAGCCGCATTCTGCGAGAAGGTCCGAATCTATCCCTGCCCATTCCTGGTGTGACAGTCGATCCTGATGGGGATAGCACTCCAGCAGAGTTTGTGCCCGATCAGCGCCCCGTCGAAGCTCAACAATAAGAACCAACCGCAGGAATTGTCATGGATACGTTGACTTATTTTTTGCCACAGGTGTGGTTTGGCATCTTGGCGCTGTTCTTGTTCCTCTACGTAATGCTGGACGGGTTTGATCTGGGAGTAGGGATTCTCTCCCTGACGGCTTCGACGGAGGAACGTCGGGGTATGTTGATGACTAGCCTTGGCAATGTCTGGGATGCGAATGAGACTTGGCTAGTGCTGATGGGTGGCGCACTGTTTGGGGCCTTTCCATTGGCCTATGCCACTATTCTCAGTGCGCTTTATATTCCAATTTTGATGATGATTTTTGGCCTTATTTTTCGGGCTGTCTCCTTTGAATTTAGGGAGCACTCCGACAATAAGCGCCTCTGGAATCTAGCTTTTGCAGGCGGGAGCTTTTTAGCTGCTCTGGGACAAGGTTTTGCTTTGGGAGGGGTCTTAGCGGGTATTAAAGTCGATGCTGCAGGTCACTTTATTGGTTCGACTTGGGACTGGCTCAGTTTGCCTTCGGTGGTTATGGCACTGACGGTAATTCAGGGCTATGTGCTGATCGGGTCTACCTATCTAATTACGAAAACAGAGGGCGAGCTGCAAACCAACCACTACCGGACGGCAAATCTTGCAGCCTGGACAACTTTGTTGGGAGCCATAGCGCTCACGATCACGACACCAATCTTCTTTGAGTATGCTCGGATTCGCTTGTTTAACCCACCTCAGGTTTATATTTTTTCGGTCATTCCGCCACTAGGTGTATTGTTGATTGGTCTCCTGCTCCGCAGCCTTAAGCAGCGAAAAGAGCGCGCACCGTTTATATGGACGATTTTGATCTTTTTGTTGACGTTTGTTGCCTTGGCGCTGGTGGTGTTTCCCTATATTATTCCGACAGAAATTACAATTTATGAGGCGTCGGCAGCTCTTAGTTCACTGGTCTTTATGTTGGTATTCATCGGTGTCCTGATCCCAATTATGCTGGCTTACAACGTTTATCAGTACGTTGTATTTGGAGGCAAGGTAACAGGAGAGCAACCCGAGGCTTAAAGACTAAGTAATAGAGATGCTCATCGTTTAGATGGATTTCAACCTTATTCAATACGTGCTGCATTCCATGCTCTGGATCCTCAAAACAGCGGGGTGGCAAGGATTGAGTTCTGTAGTTTAGGCTGGCAACTCTAAACTTTCTCAGTGATTTTTGAAGTTTGTTCACTGACGCGGATAAAGTCTTCCAGAGGTATAGCATTTTCGCTCACTGCAATTCGATTTTCCAGTATCACTATTTTCAGGAACTTAAATATCTATGCTTAAACAGGTTGGCCTCAGTTCCGTTATTCTCGCTGCTGCAATCGCATCTTCAACCACATCAGCCACCGCCATCACCCTGACGGATGGCGATCTCTCTGTTGATATTAGAGAAGACAATGGCGCAATCGGCACACTGTTGTTCGGAGGACGTGATTTCTATAACCCAGGCACACCTGTGTCTGACTGGATTTTACAGGTTGATACCGATACGTCCACCTTCAGCTCAAATACGACTTCGGGCGGGAATCCCATTGGGGTTCGGTCAGTCACTGCCGATGGAAACGGTGTTTCCGTCCTTGCAGATTATGTTGCGGGAGGGTCTAAGGTTCGTGTGGAGCGCAACTACTCCCTAATCAGTGGCGCTGACACCTTGAGAACAACAACAACATTGACTAATTTTGGCCAGGATTTGACTATTGCCTTAGCAGACACATTTGATCCCGATCAAGCTGCAGGAGAGCCGCTCTTTTTCTTTGGCACTCGCAACGACATTGATAACGGGACGGCAAGATCAATTGGCCCCAACGGTTTCACCGTTGAGTTTAGTGGCTTACCCAGCAGCTACAACAGCAATGACTTGGGGATATTCAGTGGCGAGGACCTCAATCAATTCTTTGCGAACGATCCCTTCGATCCTAATGGCACTATTGGTGATATCGGTGTGTCTCTCGGTGTGCGTGAGCTGATTGCAAGTGGAGATAGCCTGACCGTTAGCTTTGATCAAGCCTACAGCCTTGGGGAACCCTTTGAGGTGCCAGAACCTGCAACGATGCTAGGCTCTCTCGCTCTTTTAGGAATAGGAGCATTCTTAAAACGGAAGTATGCCAAGCAGCAGATTGCTCGCTAAATTGGCCTATTTTACTCGCGGCGATGAACGCCTTTCCTGACTGAGGAGAGCAACGCTGAGGGTCACGAGGGCAACACCTGCGAGCTGAACAAAGCTGAGGGTCTCTTGAATCATCAGCCATGCCAGCACGACGGTAAGCGCTGGATTTGTGGAGCCAATAATTGAGGCAGAGGTGGCACCCACCTGGCGAATGCCGGAGTTATACAGCAGGTGACCGCCAGAGGTTGCGATCGCAGACAAAAGTCCCCCAATCCACAGCGGCCCCCACTCAATCGCAGTTTCTGGTGCCGACCAGAATAACAGGCTGATACCGGACAAAATAAGCGTCACGGCAAAGCTAATCCAGGTAAAGGTAACCGGATGGATGTGATCGAAGCTTTTTTGGGCAATCACGGTGTAAAGGCCATAGGCTAGCCCTGATGCGATCGCAAGGCCAACGCCAAGACCACTGGTAGCCAGACCGTTCTGAGGAATGGTCAACCCACTGCCCAGCAGCGCTAAACCCATCATTCCCCAGCGAAAAGAGGTCGGGACATCACCGAAAAACCGCCAAGAGAGCAGGGCGGTAAACACTGGAAAAACAAAAAATAGGGTCAGCGCGATTCCGGTGGGGATTAAGCCGATCGCAATATACAACAATGCCAAATAGATATACATAGATGCGCCGCCGAGGAGCGATCGCATCAAATACCGACGCTGCTGAGGACGACAGAGTCCACCGAGATCAGCCCAAACGGTAGGATGAAGGGCTGGCGCTAAGGCTGACATCAGCGGCACCACCAACAACATCCGCATCGCCATCAGCAGGAAAGAGTTGGGGAGAGTCGCCGTCACAAAACCACCGGTTTGCACCACTCCAGCAACGGTGTATTCGTTGAATAAAACTCTGACGATGACGTTCTGAAAACAGAAGAACACAGAGGCCAACAGGACCAGTAAGAAATCCATTATAGTGCCGGATTGAAGAGCGGATAACTAGCGCTTCACTAGAATATAGGCACCGGCATAGTCTTGCTGTTGACTGATGTAACCGTTAAAGTCAGCCTTGGTCTGAAAAATGCCCGCTAAGAAATCAAGCTGATGTAGGTTCGGTAGGAAGGCCCCGCCAGTGTCTGCGATCGCACCTAACCTCAACTGCTTTTTCTCCCCCTGCCCTTCCTCAATCACAATGATCTTGCCCAGGCCGATATTGAGAATATCGCCCGCAAAGGTTACTCCCGGCTTCACCGGAATTTTCGCCGCATTTTCGCCGCCGTAGCCCTTAATCGCATCGACCTCTTTGAAGTACCAGTAACGCTTTTGCGATCTCTGCTTGATGCCCTTAGCATAGGGAATCCCGTTGTTGCGATCCACATTAAAGAACGCCGAGCCACCATCAGGAAACTTGATTAAAACCGTCCCCTGCAGCAGCGCATCCTCTAGCCCCTCGCGGGAGAGGTAGGCAATGGGCTTTGCTTTACCCGCCTCCGGCTGACCGGCATTGTATACACCTGATAAAACCTGCTGCTTCGTATACTTTTTATAAAACTTATCCGCCGTGAACTGATCTTCTAGGCGATAGAGTGGCGTATTAAACTGCGCCGTCGGCGTTCGAGACCCTTGGTGGCTGAACACCGCATACTTGGTAATCCTGAGCTGATTTTGCTGCGGGCTTTTAGGATTGTAGGGCTTCCATTTAATCACCTTGAAGTTGGCATTGATGAAGCTGGGATCCTTAAGCCGCGTTGGACGCTGGTTCATCAGATCTTCGTAGAGCACCACCAGCATGAAATCCAGGGTCTTCAGGGTGTCCGCCACGGTCACGCCCTGGGTTCCTAGAATCCCCTCTCGTAGAATGTCGGGGTCCGCCTGAGCAGAGGTAGCAAAGTAGCGCCGCACGTTGTAAATAACCGAATAGAGATCTCGCTCGTTGAAATCTACGGCTGTGTCGGGAAGTTCGCCATTGGCGAATAGCTGCTGGCCTTTGACATTAAAGGAAGGTTGGTACTGTTCATTAATAACGGAATAAGGAGGGATTTGAGCCGGTGTCGGCGGTGGCCCCGGCAATGGAGGCTGAGTCAGCAACGGCAGTTCAATCGGCACCGGCCCATAGGGTCGAGCAGTCGGCTTCTGGGAAGCAGGCTGGGGGGCTACCGGCTGCGCTGCAGGTGGCTTCGATGGGTTAGCGACCGGCTGCTGTGCTTTAGAAGGGTTGGCCTGCTGCAGCACGGGACACCCCGTCACCAAACTGGTTAGAAAAACTGCAGCAATCGCTTGGGGGCAGCGTCTAATTAGCACTTAAATACTCCTTAATGCGCCCACAAACGAGAAGTTCGATGGACAACGCCAAATTCTTTAGAGATCATACCCATGAAAGTCACCGTCTGAAACCCTAACCGGGTTGAAATGGCCTGCTCCATTGACGAAAGAGAATGTCACAATGAGGAGGCATATCGTTCAGGACTAATATTGTGGGTTTCAAAGTCGGCTTACTCGGTTTAGGAACAGTGGGCACGGGCGTGGGGAAAATTCTTCAGTCGCCGGAAGGTCGCCATCCGCTGCTGCAGGCAGTTGAACTGGCTCGCGTGGGGGTGCGATCGCTCGATAAACCCCGTGACCTTGAGCTACCTTCCCATACATTGACGACAGATCTGGCCGCAATTGTTTCCGATCCTGATGTGGATATCGTGATTGAGGTGATTGGGGGCCTAGAACCAGCCCGCACCTTAATTCTGGACGCCATTGCCCACGGCAAGCATGTGGTAACTGCCAACAAGGCCGTAATCGCTCGCTTTGGGGACGAAATTTTCACCGCGGCGAATCAGGCTGGGGTCTACGTGATGCTTGAAGCTGCTGTTGCGGGCGGCATCCCTGTGATTCAGCCGCTGAAGGAGTCCTTAGGGGCTAACCGCATCCATGCCATGATGGGGATTCTCAACGGCACCACGAACTATATCCTCACTAAAATGCAGTCCGGGGGCGACTTTGACGATATTTTGGCTGAAGCCCAGGCCCTGGGCTATGCCGAAGCCGATCCCACTGCAGACGTGGATGGCTTCGATGCGGGGGATAAAATTGCGATTCTCACGTCCCTAGCCTTTGGCGGTCGTGTGAAGTTAGATCAGGTCCATCGAGAGGGCATCCGGCAGGTGAGTGCGGCGGATATTGCCTATGCTCAAAAGCTGGGGTTTGTGATTAAATTACTTGCGATCGCAAAGCTCCCCCCCAACAACAACAACAACCAAGTAGAAGTCAGAGTTCACCCTACTTTAGTGCCAGAAGAACACCCCCTAGCCAGCGTCAACGACGCTTTTAACGCAATCTTGATCGAAGCCGATCCTCTAGGGCAGGTGATGTTCTTCGGTCCCGGAGCCGGAGCCGGTCCCACCGCCAGCGCCGTTGTCTCCGACACCATCAATATCGTGGCCTTGCTGAAAACAGGTCTAACAGCCGCCAATCCTGACTCTGAGACCATTCATCCTCTTCTGGCCTGCTCGCACAACAGCTACTTTGACGTTGCCCCAATGGCGGATCTGGTGACACGTTTTTACGCTCGCATTCGCACCCAAGACCATCCCGGCGTGATTGGTAGGCTCGGCACCTGTTTTGGCGACCACGAAGTAAGTCTAGAATCCTTAGTACAAACTGACGTGAACGATAACCTTGCAGAAATTGCCGTCGTCACTCACCTCGTCCGTGAAGGTGACTTTAGACAAGCTCTAAACGAAATCAAAAGTTTGGAAGCTGTCGATAGCATCCCAAGCGTCCTAAGGGTTCTATAGCGCCGATAGAGACAATTCGGGTTGTGTCGCAAATAATCAGCCTGGGTACAAGAATCTCCTGTCCCTTTTGGAGTCTATGCTGCCACTCCAAAGATTTTGTTGATGCAAGAGATCTGTCCCCTGACATCTCCTTTCTCATCGTTGGTGGGCTTGATGTGTGGGCGAGTGCGCTCATCAAATTCAGGGCCATAGGGGTGAACCCACCGATTAGGGTTCATGACTTGAGTATAGGGAGATGAAGCAGGCTTCCTAGAATACAACCACTGCTGATCGCACTCAGTTCTTGCGATACGGTCGCTTGCAACAGACGAACGCCTTAGCAAAAAAGCTCCTATCTTTAGACAGACTTGCTTGCCAGCATATAGATAGAGAACCTGTTACTTTTAGTAGCCACATTGGACTCTTGGGATAGAGGTGAAAGAGATCTTGCATTGGCTAGGATGCGGTTTATGCCCTTTTGCAAAACCGGCTGGGCACTTTCACATTTAGCCTGTGGGTATGATGCCGGGCATCTCAAGCACGCAGGATATTGAATCAGTAAAAAGAGGATTATCTTCTATGACTATTGAGAAGCGCGATCGCCTAGGCAAGACTCATCGCTACCCATCGGTTGGCAAAAGCGGCCTTGCAATAGTGCTGCTGCTGTTTACAACGTTGATAACGGCCTGTGAGACGGCAGATGAAGCCCCCAATGCCGACAGTAACGTCACGACCGAAGAGGTAGCTGAGCAGACAGAAAAGGTGGAGGGGCAAGCTGTCACCGTTAGAAGTGAAATCGAAAAGCAGGTGGGTGAGAATTCGTTCACGCTGGACAATGACGGTGAAGAAATCCTAGTGATTAACACCTCAGGTAAGCCCTTTCTACTACCTGAAGAGGACGACTATGCAATCCAGGCCACTGGAGAGGTTCAAAACTTTGTGCTGGTTGATCTTGAGCGGGACTATAATCTAGGTCTCGATCCAGAAGTCTACGCTGAGTATGAGACAAAGCCTGCTCTGTTAGCGAACTCCCTGGCACTGGCTCCTGACCCCGGCGAGATTACGCAAAATCCAGAGAAGTTTTACGATCTTGCGATCGCAGTTGAGGGCGAAGTCGAAGATGTACTCGATCCCACTTCATTCACGTTAGATGAAGAGCAGCTCTTTGGCGCCACAGATCTGCTGGTGATCAATACGCCGATTACCGAAGCCCTTGATGGTGAAACCGTTACGGTCACTGGACAGCTTCGTAAGTTTGTCCTCGCTGACTTTGAGCGGGACTATGATCTCACTTGGGATTTAGATGTCAAAAAGAAACTAGAGGCTGAATATTCTGACAAGCCCGTTTTTGTCGCTGATTCCCTCTACCCCAAAGCTCAATGAAGAACTTAAAATGGTTTCTGCTCGGGGGACTAGGACTCCTGGGCCTACTGCTAGTGTGGGGCCTTATCGAACCCCGCCTGCTCTTTGTTGAAGAAGAAGTAGCCATTATCCCTGACCTGCCAGAAGCGTGGAATGGGCAAAAGATCGGACAGCTTTCAGACTTCCAGATCGGGATGTGGGCCGGTAATCCCGGCACTGCCCATCGCAGCGTTCAGGAAATGATAGATGCTCAGCCAGCAGCAGTCCTAATTAGCGGGGACTTCATTTACCACGCGGACCCCAACCCCGCCACCGAGATCGAAGAAGCCGTTAGCATTGTGCGACCCCTTGTTGAAGCAGGCATTCCCACCTACGCAGTGCTAGGGAATCACGACTACGGGATGAGCAGCAAGAAAGCTAAACCTGGAGAAAAGCTAGCGGGCAGCTTAGAAACAGAGCTAGAAGCAGCCGGTATTGTGGTCCTCGAAAACGAGTCCATCGAGATGCGGCTGCCCAACAGCAATGAAACGGTGTACCTAGCAGCCGTTGATTCGCTGTGGGCGAACCAGGATGATGTCAACACGGCCCTGAAGGGAATACCCGCCAATCGCCCTACCGTAGCTCTGATGCATAACCCAGATACGTTTGAGCTGTTTCCGGCCAACGCAGCGCCTCTGGCAGTGGCAGGCCACACCCACGGTGGCCAGATGCGTCTTCCCGGTTCGCCTCAGTGGTCGTGGCTAAAGTTTACCCAAGGAGACAAAGTGTTTGCGGACGGTTGGGCCAAAGGGTATGGCAAACCCGGCAACAACCTATACGTCAACGTCGGTATCGGTATGAGTATCGTTCCGCTGCGGATATTCTGTCCCCCGGAAGCGACAATTTTTACGCTGCAGTCTTCCTGATGCTTGCTGTAAGACCCGTCCCAGCCAGTGCTTACGAACGTTTTTATCTCTGATCATGATTGGCTGGGTTTCTGCCATCTCGCTGTTGCTGTTCCGGCGTGGGACTGGAGTTTTTAGCATTAATCAATAGCGTCAACGCAAAGGTGATTCCAGTTTCTGCTTGGCTGTTTAGACCTTCCAATAGCAATAGAAGCATTTGGCGGTGGGTCAAAATAAGGCTGTGTCGCAATTCGCGACGTGACAAGTATCACCGCTTGCGCAGAAAGATCTCACAGGGGGTATAGATACAGATCACTGTAGAGGCGAAATCAATCACCTACAGTGAAGTCATTGCAAAAACACCCCCCTAGACAGCCTCCCGTTGCCCCCCAGCGAGAGGCTTCTTCATTGCTTTGCAAACATAACAGCTAAGGATCAGACATCACATTTAGCCCCAGCTGCTCTTGAAGCTCCACATCATAGACAGCCGCCTCCCATTGACTCGCCATCTGAATCTGTTCCGGTAATAGATTCGTGGCAGATCGCAGGTCTGAACGGGCCAAATTAGCTTTAATCAGAGACGTATCGGTAAAATCAGCCCCGATCAAATTCGCAGCTCCCAGATTCGCCCCAACAAAAGAAGCCTGCTGAAGCTGAGCTTCGATTAGATTAGCCTTGCCTAGGCTGGCCTTATCAAAAGAGGCTTCCCTCAAGTTTGCCTGCAGCAACACGGCCCCAATCAGACTCGCTTGGGCAAAGTTAGCCCCCCTCAAAATAGCCCCATTTAAATCGGCCTCATTAAGTATTGAGCCTACAAAGTTAGAATCTGCCAGCCGAACTTGGTTCAGGTTAGCTCCTCTCAACGTGACGCGCTCCAAGGTGGCATCGCTAAGCTCGGAGCCACTCAAGTTTGCACTATCAAAATTAGCTTCAGACAAATCAGCCCCGATCAAATTCACGTCCCGCAAATCGAGCCGCTTAGTCCGTGAGTCATTGTTCACATTCCGGCGACCAATCACCGTCAGGGCAGCCTGGATATCGGTTTTCAGTATTTCTGATCGCGCAGTCACTGGCGACTTCTCGCGAATATAGGAAGTTAAAACCTCCATCACGGTCCAGTGATCTCGGGCGGAATCTTTGGCAATCCGCTCTAGCAGATAAATCCCTCCAAGCCGGACTTCTAAACGATCATCCCCCAGCAGTTCAACGGCTTTACTGAAGCGATCGTTAACCTCTTTATCTTCTGCTGTTTGTAGGTTGCGCCAAGAGAGATAGGCCGTGACAAAGAAAAACAGGCCCCCCAGAAACTGAATAAACGTCCGGCGATTAGCATCTTCAAGATTGGCGCGGTCCTTAGGCTCTAGTTCTTCAGTAAAGGTTTTTGTTTGCCATTTAGGCACCTGCCAAACGGCAACGGCTAGGGCCAAGAACACGGCTGCCTCCCAGACCGGTAAAGGTATATTCAACGTCATAGCCGCCAGATGCGAGATGAGAACAGTAGCATGTTGTATTTCTTCTAAGAAAGGCCAATTATAAGGAAAATGCGTTGCTAATTTTCCCCTTAGCATTCCAACTTTCAAAGGTTCTTGATGATGAACAGCAGAACGGTTCTCCTCTCACTTCTAGTCGCTCTTTTGCCCTCCCCAGCCTTTGCGCTACCCTTCAAGACAGGGGATTACATTTGCCCCCGCAACAGTGCCGTTGAAATCCGAGCAGGCGTCAAGATTGAACCCAATACCGATCCGCTCAAGACCTTGCAAGCCAATCCTCCAGAAAAACGGAAAGTCTTAGGACGGATTCAGAAAGGCCAATGTATGGTCGTGATCGAAAACAAAAGAAATGGTTTCAAGTCAGGTGGCTTCACCTGGTACAACGTCTACAGCAGCAGCATCCACGGCTGGACCGCAGGGGAGTTCTATGACTGGGCCGGTAATTTGCTAAATCCTGAGGAAAAACAGGAAGATGAAGATAAGAGCGTTATTTCGAACGCTTCTAAGTAGATAGGCGTAGTTGAACTAAAGATCACGCAGTGGCGAATGACTCATATGGCCCTCACCCCCAGCCCCTCTCCCAACCTTAGGCGAGGGGGGAGACAGCAGGGAGAGCGAATATGCTCTGCATAGGACATCGAGGGGCGATGGGACACGCCCCGGAGAACACGATCGCATCCATCCAAAAAGCCTTAGAACTAGGAGCCGACTGCATTGAGGTTGACGTATACATCGTTGAGGGCCACCTGATGGTGTTCCATGATCAGCGCTTAGAGCGGACGACTAACGGTTCTGGCTTTATTTGGGACCACACCTTTGACTATTTACGAACATTGGATGCAGGCAATGGCGAACAGATTCCCACGCTGACCGAAGCCTGCCAAACAATCCAGAACCGCGCTGGACTCAACGTTGAACTCAAGGGGCCGGGAACCGCAGTCCCCGTTGTCGAATTCATTACCGCCCAAGTCAAACAGGGATGGAGTAAAAAGCTCTTTTTAGTTTCATCCTTCGACCACCAGGCACTCGTCAAGGTTAAACGGCTGGACCCTGACCTACAGATTGGCGTCCTCACCAGAGAACCGCTGCAGGAAGGAAGCAGATTCGCAACCCATCTAGGAGCCTATGCGATCCATCCTGCAGCAAAGAAAATCGATCGGCAGTGGGTCGATGAAGCCTACGCACAAGGGCTAAAAATTTTTGCCTATACCGTTAATCACCCCCAGCAGATCCATCGGATGAAAGCGTTAGGCGTTGAGGGTCTATTTACCAATTTTCCAGAACGAGTCGTTGCTGAACGCCGAGAAAAGAACAATATAGGATGGCCCTAACCCTCTTTGCAGCAACCAGTCACAAAACGATACAGCTGCTGCCGTTTATATAAACGAAATGCATGGTCTTCCCAGCCACCTCTGCTAGGAAGATCAAAAACAGAACGATCCTGGATTGTCAGAGATCTTTTCTGAAGACTATTCAACATCTTCAAATTCGTCTTCGAGTACAGACTCCAGATCATCGAACAAGTCATCTAATGACTCATAGGCGTCCTGGCTCTCCCAAAGGAGACCGCTGTTGTCAAACACCCGCACCATAGAATCACTGGGGTTGTCTTCGTCGCAACCCAGCTCGATTGTCCCCTCCTGCTCCAGAATCCAACGGGCCAGGTGAGGATACAACGCTTCTAGGGACTCCGTTAGACCTTCGAGTGATGCGGCCATACCTGCTGTCTCCATATTTTCTGTTTTAATTTTGCCCCCAAAGCCCGGGAAAATGAAACCCCCCTCCCCAACTTTTTCGATCTATCTCTGAGATAATCGGGCATCTTGGAGGAAAGAGATGTCTTCAAAATGCTGCTATGCCGATATCGGTCACCATTCGCAATCTACAAACGCTGATCCTGTCCTTTCACCCCATCATTGTGATTGAGACGGTAGAAGAGGAGCGCGTGCAGGGGCTGCTGAAGAAGGTAACTCAAGATATGTCAATGCCTTTGTTTGAATGGAGCGCCGCCCAGGGTTTAATTCGCTCTCCAGGAACAATGGATGCCCCTTGGGTCAACGAATATGCGCCACCGGGAACCATCAAACCCACCACCATTGGCAATACAGCCGAAGCGTTAGCAGTCCTGCAGCATCTGCAAGATATGACCATTAAGGCCCTTTTCTGGCTTAAGGATTTTACAAAACATCTTGATGATCCAGTAGTCGTTCGCCATCTGCGAGAAGTGGCGCAGCTTTTTTCTCAAAATCGCTCGGCGCTCATTTTGACCGGGAACGATGTTCAACTCCCCAAGGAAGTCGCCCACGACGCGGTGTATTTTGATCTGAAGCTGCCGGGGCGAGATGAGTTTGCCTACACCGTCAAGGATATGGTGCGCGTTCTGCGCCAAAAGCACCGAACGCAGATCGATCTACAGCAGGAAGATGGTGAGCGATTGGTGCAGGCCCTGAGCGGCATGACCATCAAGCAGGCGCGTCAGGTATTAGCCTATGCCGCCTTAGATGACGGCAAGCTCACGGCCTGCGACGTGGATCGGATTGTCCATCGTAAGGCCCAGATTATCCGTGAAGGGGGAGTGCTGGAGTATTTTCCGCTCCAAGAAAATCGAGCGGAGCTAGGAGGATTTTCGGGACTCAAGCAGTGGCTGGCGAGAGCCGAAGTGGGATTCACTGCAGAGGCTAAGGCTCTCAACCTGCAGCCACCCAAGGGCATTTTGATCGTAGGCATTCAAGGCTGTGGTAAATCTCTGGCGGCAAAGGCCATTGCCCAGCAGTGGAAGATGCCGCTGCTAAAGCTCGATGCCGGACGGCTCTATGACAAGTACGTCGGGGAGTCAGAAAAGAATTTTCGACAGGCGATTAAGCTGGCGGAGTCGATGGCACCGTCGGTCCTGTGGATTGATGAAATTGAGAAAAGCCTAGGGGCCGACAATGGTGATCAGGACGGGGGTCTCAGTCGCCGGATGTTTGGCTCGTTTTTAACTTGGATGCAGGAGAAATCGCAGCAGGTCTTTGTCGTCGCAACGGCCAACGATATTTCTCGCATTCCACCAGAGATGCTGCGCAAGGGGCGCTTTGATGAGATTTTCTACGTTGATTTGCCCGATGTAAAAGAGCGCACCAATATCATTAATATTCATCTATTGCTGCGTAAGCAGGATCCGAGTCAGTTTGATATGGCGGCACTACTCAAGGAAACAGAAGGCTTTAGTGGCGCTGAGATTGAACAGGTGGTAATTGCGGCCCTATATCGGGCGCTCTACCTTCGCCAGCCGTTAAATACAGAGCTGATGATTCAAGAAATTGATAGTACGATTCCGCTGTCGGTTTCGCGGCGAGAGCATCTGCAGCAGCTACGTGCGATCGCAAAGGATCGGTTCGTCAGCGTCCGTTGAAGAATCAGGCTACCAGACAGTGCGTCTGTAGCAGCTAAGTGCGATCGCAAAGGGCAGAAGAGATCACTGTCTACCGTAGAGCTAAGCTATCCTCAGCAACACGCTGCAGAGTAGCAGCTCCAATACTAGCGTGGCTTGAATTAGCAACTAGTCCTGATTCCACAAGCCCCACACCAAATAGAATGGCCCATCCTTGAGCACGCTGCAGGGTTGCATCCGAAAGATTGCCATAGCTTTCGATCACCTGCTGGCGATGATTTTGCTGAGCAAAGAGCATCCAGATAGAAGCCAAGTCAGTCGCAATATCCCCTGAGGTAATGTGCCCCCAATCAATGATGCCTGAGATCGCACCATCATTAACGACGACATTGAGAGGATGAAGATCACCATGGAGCCATCGTGGTTCCCCGTCCATCGGTGCCTCGATAGCTCTATGCCAAATATTTTTGATCTGCCGGGTAATCAGGTTTGTTTGCTCCTCTACCCGCAGGAATCGTTTTTCAAATACAGCAGATCGCTGCTTTAAAGGAACGCCACGCACCGGATTCTGGGGGGCATTGGCAGGTGCCGGAACATGGAGTGCTTTCAGGAACGAGGTGAAGTGCTGCACCTGGCTCGTACGCAGGTTTACTTGTTCCGCCGTTGTCCCCGTTAGCCACGGAAGTATGCTCCAGCGCCAAGGATAGCGTTGTGTCGGTTCACCAACCCGAACAGCAGTGGGAACATTAATAGGTAGCCGATCCGCAAGCTGTGGCAGCCAGATTTGCTCGTTTTCAATCAGAGGACCTGCCGTTGTGCGGCGGGGAAGCCTGAGGAGCAACTGATCTCCTAAACGAAACATCGTGTTATGCCAGCCTGTACCAAGGTGACAAATCTGCAAGTGGGCAAGATCGGGGTGCTGCCCTTCTAGCAAGCTATGGACGAGCGCCAGATCTATCTGAAACGCAGAGGACGATGTTCGGACGGGATCCTGCAGATGTCGTCCCATCCTCAGCCAAGACTTTACTCGTCTTGAGGCTGACTTTCGATAGCGTTTTAGGTGCAGTATATTCACATCTATATCTCCAGATAGTTGTTACCTGGAACAAAGTCCCAATAACTAAACAATGGTTAATCGACTTACTTTTAACCTGCACTTAATATTAATAGAACAAATCTTTTCGTGCATACCTAGACCCAAACACTCCTTGTAAATAGAGACAACTTTATCCAACCTCAGTAAGATGCCAGCTATATACAATCAAAATCCAAACTCATTTGAAGCACTCAGCTATGGCGCAAAAACACAGACAGACAGAGGAAAAAGAAGGCTTTTGTATTTTATTTATTTAGTTTTCAGTGGAATCACAGAAGAGAAGAAAATATGCAAAGCTCTTCTTGCAGACTTTTTAATTGATTGAATATAGATATTTACTTAGATTAGGTTTTCAATAATTTTTATCGAAAAATATTCCATCAACCCATAGTTATTTAACGCAAATTTAATGATTATCATTTATGTCTAAAGGAAAGAGGCATTGATGCAGATGAATCTTAGATGAGAAAGTTCTCACGCAGAGGGAAATACTCTTATTTCTGCCAAGAAAATGCGCAAAACGATGCCTCCCTGGCCCAAGTCACCCGGGCAGGGCCAGAGGCTTGCCGTGATTGAGCTATCGAGAGTTCAATAGAAAAATGACGAGACAGCTCTATGTCTCAAAAGCATGAGGAAGGCAGACGACTGCAGAGGCAACTCAGCATCAATCATCAGCGCCCCCTAACTGATCGCCGTATCACTTCAATTCATCCAAATTTCAGGAAATTGAGGGTGCAGCACAGCTCAAGTCCCATGCTCCGATTTCCAATCGTTGCAACAGGCAACGCCTCACCGACCGCTCAGCTATAAAGCGTTCCCAATAATGGTGAACGGTGCCCAATAGTAGGGATGGGAAAAGTCATTTGACTGACCTGAATCTGGCTTGCCTTGAATATCGATGCGGCCACGGTCGTTGCGGGGCTGCGATTGGCCTGTACGGTCGTAGATTAAATCAAGCTTCGTGAGCCGCATGGCCTGAGCTTTCGTTATCCGTTCTTGAGGCGTACTTTGAGCTAACTGAGAATAGAAACGCTCCATCAGCAATCTGGTACTGCGATCGTTCACGTTCCACAGGGAAGCAATGACGGCTTTTGCGCCGCCGTTTAGAAAGTAATAGCTCAGCCCATTAATCTCTGTGCCATCTTGACCACTGTCTCCTAGTGCTGTCTGACAGGCAGATAGAACCACTAAATGTATCTGTCCTAGCCCTCGAAGTTTTTCGACCTCAGAAATCGGTAGCTTATCCCCATCCCCCAGCAATACGTAAGAAGACTGTGCCCTATTTCCTGGGATAAATTCACCGTGGGTCGCAATGTGTAAGACCTGATGCCCGCCCAGATTATCCCGCATTGATTTGCGAGTAAATTGCTCATTGAGCATCTCCCGACCCGGATATATGCCAATTGCATCGTTGGGTTTAGAGGCATCTCGAACGATCGCATCTAGCTCATCTGGGACGTTGGGCAGTGAATTAAATCCCGAGACAGGGTTTGATAGCCCTAAAGCTAGAATGCGGGTCTGATCAACGGTGGCGGGTAACTGGGAGGTCGTATCTGTCAGTTCAGCAGAAATGATGGTCGAAAGATTATAGTCTTCAATCAGGTAGCGCTCACCACTGAAAAGGGCATCCGTGGGGATGTAGCGCGTGACGTTATCGAGGGAGAAAATGAGATTTTCAATTTGATTGGCCTTCAGCTCCTTTGCTAACTCGACGGGCAGCAGCCAGTCATAGAGCGTTTTGCTGGTTGCCTGCAGGCGGACAATATCAGAGTTCGGATCCTGTAAAAGCTGCCGAAATTCTAGAACGGCCTGCCCTAGTTCTGATCGGCCAACCCCAGGCACTTCAATGCTGCGGGTAATACCGCCCGCAGACGCCCACAGGATCCACAGCTTGTCTTCAAGAACCAGCGGATAGACAATGACGGTGTTCGGTTGAGCTGCAAAAATGGATTCTGCTTTGCGAACGAGTTTATTGGGGTCAAAAAACTTAAAGTCTTGGGCGCGCCTGCTGCGGATTTCGGCTTCTAGTTCTTGGACTGTCTTCTCAAAGTCTGCGTTGATTTGTTCGAGCTGATCGAGCTTCTGACTTAAAAGGGGACACTGGGCTTCTTCGCACTGTTTGACATCAGTACCAAACCGGATGAGGCTGTCATGGGTTTCAACCACCATTGCCTCTGATTCATAGGTGGCAATTCCCTGGCTCTCAATATTGGTGCGGCTTTCACGCGTGAAGTTGCGAAGTTCCTGGACCTTGAGCAGTTCTAGGACCTGCTGTGCTTCGAGAATTCTGTCCTGTGAAAGTAGCAGATCGGCCAGAGATCGATAGACATGGGCAACGGTATCGGCGTAGGCTTCTTGCTCTGAGATGGACAGTGTGGTCAGCTCTTTGCGAATATCTTCGATTTGATTAACGGCTTCTTTGTAAAAAACGACAGCGGTTTCTGGCTGCTGCTGTTGCTCAAGTAAGGAAGCAATGTCGCTGAGGGTTTCGACTTCGCCCGCTCGGTCTCCGATCTGCTGACGGAGCGCGAGGGCATAGCGATGGGATTTTAAGGCTTCTGAGTATTGCTGCAGTCGATCCTGAGTTTTACCAATCTCGCTGTGGGCTAGCCCCTCACCTTTGCGATCGCTAATCTTTTTTGCAATAGAGCGTGCTTCGTATAAAAGATCCAGTGCTTCTTGGTGTTGGCCCGTCTTGTTGTAGAGACCCGCCATCCGAATGAGCGTTCTTTCTTGACCGTTGAAATCATTGGCATTACGAAAGATATCTAAGGCTTTCTGGTACTGCTTAAGAGCTTTGCGGTTGCGCGAGAAGGCAGCATAGGTTTGCCCAATATACCTGCGGCTGATGGCTTGGCCTCTGATATCTTTGGACTGTTTCCGCAAGCGCAAGGCCTGCTGGTGAACGTCCAGAGCCTTTTGAGGCTGACCAAGCTGCAGATAGGAAACCCCGATACCGCTTAAGGTGATGGCTTCTCCATAGCGATCACCTTCCAATCGGCGCACCTGCAAGGCCTGCTGGTATAAATCGAGTGCCTTCGTATACTTTCCCTGCCGCAAAGAGATCAGCCCCTTCCCCGTGAGGGCTGCCGCTTCACCGCGACGGCTATTGTGCTTTCGGTAAATCTGCAATGCCCGATCATAGGTTGCAAAGGAGCGATCATATTCTCCCAGAAGCTCATACACACCGGCCATTTTGATCAGAATGCTGCCCGCTTGAACAGGGGCTTCAAGCTTTTGGGTGATGTCTAAGGCCGCATTGAAGGCTTGCAGGGCTTTAGAGGCACGACCCAGTTTTTCATGGACTCGGCCAATATTGATTAAAATCTCTCGCTGGCCTTTCAGATTGTTGTTTTGTACATAAAAGGCTTGAATTTCACGAAAAACCGCTAATGCTTCTGGGTACTTGCCTTCTTTGTAGAGATCAAGTCCCGCCTGATACTGCTTCATTTCGGGTGTTGAAGCCACAACCTGCTGGGTAGAGAGAACGGAAGGATTGGCTAGATTGATACATGGATTCAGAAGCACTACGGCGAAAGCCGCGACTAGGTTCCCGGCAATGCAAGCCATTGTTCCCCTGCTCCTGGCTAGACCAATGTGTGATTGAGGCATATCGTGTCATTGACTGTGGCACTGCCAGCTTAGCTCGACCTAGCTAGCTCAGCCATCTCTCAAGAAAGAGGTAGGTTTTTGGGGATTGGTGTTGCGATCGCAAATTTCACCACGGATCCTCTCGACAGAGACATCATGGGATTTTCGACGTATAAAACCGACATCAACCTCAAAAACCAGTAAATTAAGACGGTCCATATCATCGAACGATTGATCAAGTTGCAGATGCAACAACTCCCCATCCGCTTCAGCAATATGATCTCATCGCAGAATTTACCCTATTCTCCAGATAAGACACACCTATACTGTAGGCAGTATCCAGATTTCATTTCCAGCAGCCGTCTCAGAATAGTGAGAGAACTCATGCAAAATCTGCAGCTATTTAGTCGAACTGAGGGCAGCCCTAAACGGATGCGGCTTCTCCGATTGACGGACCAATACTGGCAGAACTTGGGGGAGCTAGCCGATGCAGAACAACTGGATCGAGCAGCTTACCTGGAACATTACGTCGGTGATCTACAGAAAGCGAAGCAGGAACTAGGAACCATCGTTGCGAAGCTGCAAGATCTTGCTCACCAGGACAAAGATCAGATTGCGGCCCTCACAGAGGAGGCAGAGCAGCTTCGTCAAAACAACAGCTTGTTTCAACAGAAAGTTGAGCAAGTTAACGTCAGCAGGACCGATCTGCAGCAACAAGTTCAACAACTCAATGAGGAGAAAACTAGCCTGCAACAGCAGGTTCAGCAGCTTGGTGATGACAAGACAACCCTGCAGCAACAGGTTCAGCAGCACGAGGATGAAAAGACGACCCTGCAACAACAGGTTCAGCAGCTCAAGCGGAATAATACAACCCTAGAACAGCAGGTCAAACACTTGAAGATGGAAAGCACAGAAAGGCAACTAAACGCTGAGAGACTGCAGCAAGAATTAGCCACCACGAAGGAGTTGCTCCATTCGGCCAGCCGTCTGACGGCTTTCTTCAAAGCGGAAGCTGATGCCCTGCGCCTGCGCCGACAATCTAGATAATCAACACTACAGTTCATTATGGTTCTCTGGAAAACCTGGCTGGAATATAAAAAGGCTCAGCAAGAGATTGAGCTACCTGCCCATACGGTTGCTCACATCCCTGTCAGCATTCGGTATGTAGATGTTGGCGAAGCTCAGAAAGGAACGCTCCTACTCATGCATGGGATTCCGACTTGGGGATATCTCTATCATGCAGTAATTCCGCTTTTGGTTGAGGCAGGGTACAGAGTGATTGCGCCTGATTTTCTGGGACATGGCTGGTCAGATCGGCGAGATCGCTTTGATCGATCCTTTCAAGATCAGGCCCGGATGATTTGTACACTGTTGCCCGCGCTGGGACTTTCGCAAGTTCACGTCGTGGGCCACGATACCGGCGGCGCAGTGGCATTGATTTTAGCTATCGAGCATCCTCAGCTTGTAGATCATCTCGTCATTTCTAACTCAGTTTGCTACGACCGCTTTGACGATGACATGCTCGACTTCGGCCATCCATTACGATGGAAGCCGCGTCCAATCTCAGACTTGGGAGTCGCTCTAGAAGAGAGCCTAGCGATGGGGCTTTCCCGTCCTGATCGTCTGACGGAAGATTTTCGATCGGGTATTATTGCACCTTGGGCCAGTGAAGAAGGCAAGCTGAGTCTGTTGCGGAATGCATCAGCTTTGAATGCAAATCAAACAATGGCTTTAGTAGATCGGCATGGAACTATTTCAGCGCAGACTCTCATTCTTTGGGGCATGGATGATCCTTGGCAAAAGGCTGAAGATGGTCAGCGGCTGGCAACAGAGATTCCTGGCGCTAGGTTTGAACTGATTGAGAATGCGTCCCATTGGGTGCAGCAAGATGCGCCTGAGGAGTTTGCGATCGCACTACTTCAGTTCCTTTACACATAACAGCATCCAACCAGCAGCCCCTTATTAGAGGAGTACATTGGGAACATCTGAAAACTCGAGCACCCCATCGGTTAGTTCCACCAAACCCAGCTCGTCAATGACACCAGCAACTAGGCCCAAAGGGTCCAACGTTTCGACCTGAAGCTCTGACATTTGGGAAAGCTCCATGAAGCTTGCACCGCTTCATTATCCGAGACCTACACTACCTGCCGAAGATAGGATCGAGTCATAGTTACCGATGGGCAGTCCTCTCTCAGCAATTGAAGTAGAAGCGATAGGATGCTTACGGCCTTAGTGCTGACTCAAGACTCTTTAGCTGTTTGTACACCTGTAATAATGTCAAGCAAGAGCTGAGAAATCTCTTTTTCATAGCATTGAAAATGCCATTGAAGCATTCCATAGATAAAAAGCAGCAGCGCTGGCAAGAGAAAAATGCTGAGTGTTTGGAACATCAGCGGTACCGCGAATAGCAGCAAGACGGCCACGAACAGCAGCGAGAAAATATCATTTCTGCTCAATAAAATATGAATATCTAGAATGGTTCGGGACTGTAGCTCAGTTAAGTGGCCTCTGGTTAAAAAGCGAAACTGTTTATTGGCATTTGGCCCATGAAGTGTCAGAGTCTGACCGTCTAAGCTGCCCCAGTACCGGCGTTGACTCTGGAGCAAACCAGTCAGAACAATGTCATTAGCAAAGCACTGCTCCAAGCGATGTCTAGCAGTGTCCATCAGAACATCTGCTGCAACGCTTACTCGACGACTCGGAAAGATAGACCTCTGCAGCCAGTTGATCAACCGGTTCAAAAGCGATTACCGATATTTATGTTGACTCAGAAATTTGATTGAGATGAATATGCTTGTATCCCAATTTGATTTCAAACTCATCACCCACTTGCAATCCCATCTTTTCAGTGTAGGCAGACCCGATCACGATTTGACCGTTCTTATGAACTTTAACGCGATAGGTTGCCTCTCGACCCCGACCGTCACTTGATGCTGGCTCCAGAGACAGACCCCTTGCCTCTAAAATTGCCGTCATGAACTGACTAAGGTTGACTCGTGTTCCCTTACCGTTCACCGTTGCATAGCCACATTCCTTTGCTTTTTCACGCTTAGAAAGGTGGGAGAGGCTCTGTAGCTTGGTCAGTAATTCTTTACCCGTTAGGGGCTTAGTATCTTGCTGCTCTGCATCAGACTTCTTCTTGGAAACTGCTTTCTTTTTTGCCATGGTAAAAAAGTACCTTTGAGATGGATGAGTCGCTTCAAATCTAGGCTAATTCAAATGTTTTGTCTAGCCCAATCACTAATTCTCGCAAGGGCTGGCCTAATTAACCTTGAACATTTGACCTGCCCATTCGGCTAGATCTAGTTCAGCACTCACTGGGCATTTTGAAAAAGATAGGTCTTGAGAAGGAATAACGTTGAGGTAGAAAGATAGGCCGTTGTGCATGGTAACGCTGTTGCTTTTGTCTCATCATCTCACTGTAGTGATGAATAAACACCCAAATGGTTCCAATATGATGGCTGAACTTCTTAGAGAAGGGTGTCGAAATAACTCACATTTATCTCAACTGGCCGGAGCGCAAAATACTAATAATTAACCACAAACCCAGGAAACTAGCGACCGCAAACAACGTATTGCTCAACCAATAAATCGCCGTCATCTCAGTTGAAGAGATCAGGGCCGCTCCCACAATTAGAGACCCCACTAAAATACTGAAAGATAGACGGTTAGCGGCATCGGCCTGAGTCGCAGGCAGGCTTTCTAAGCCGCCTCCCAAGTTGATATTCCACTGCAGCGTCTCGGAGGTGACCCGATCGAGTAGCAGTTCTGCGAGACGGGGCGATCGCAACGTCAGTCCCTTCAAATCAAGCGCCGTCCGCAACAGCGTTGGAATGGGTTCTTCTCCAATGAGCTGACGACGGAACAGGTCGCCCATCAGCGGCTTCACTTCATCTAAAACATTGAACTTAGGATCAAAAGTACGTGCTGCGCCCTCTAGATTAGCAAGAGCTTTAACATACAGGCCAATATTTCCGGGTAGCTTCAGCTTGTTCTCGCGCGCCACCTGCAGCGTCTCAAATAAAACCTCACCCAAGTTGATCTCAGCGAGACTGCGGTTATAGTACTTTCTCAAAAGCCGCTCAAAATCGACCTCTAAACTCGCTAGATTTGCCGTTCGCTTAGACTCAGCGAGCTGGAGCGTTAGCTGGGCACACCGCTGGGCATCAATATCCACAATGGCCAGCAGCAGCTCCGTTAAAATTTGCTGCGTATTTGGATCAATTCGACCCACCATCCCGCAGTCCAGCAGCGCCACCCGACCGTCCCGCAAATAGAACAAGTTCCCTGGATGAGGATCAGCGTGGAAAAAACCATCGATGTAAAACTGCTGCAGAAAAGCCCGAAACAGCAGCGTCGTTACCTCACGGCGCTTTTCATCCGTAATGCCCCCAGCTTTGATCTGGGCCGACTTCACGGTCAGCAGCGATTCACCATCGAGCCACTCCATTACCAGTAGCTTTTTTGTGCTGCACTCCCAATAAATCTTGGGGAGCACCAGTTGCTTCGAGTCAAACCAGCGGCTCTCAGACATATTGGCACGCAGCTGATCGGTGTGGCGGGCCTCTAACCTGAAATCAAGCTCGTTGAGCAGTGCTTCAGTAAATTCCTCCGCAGTTGCCTGTAGGTCGTAGTCTTTACCCAAGTCCGTGCGGCTGGCCAGCTCAGCTAAACTCCGAATCAAGGCGATATCTTGGTCGACAACGGCATCAATTCCAGGTCGCTGCACCTTCAGCACAACCTCTTGACCATTGGTCAACTTAGCGCGATGAATCTGTCCAATAGATCCGGCTGCAATGGGCTGCGGATTAATTTGAGTAAAGGTTTGATTCAAAGATCCAGGAAGCTCTTGACGGATCAGAGTCTCGATCTCAACCCAAGAGACCGGCGGCACCTCGCTCTGCAGCGTTGAGAGAACCTCAATATAGCTCGCGGGTAAGATATCTGGGCGGGTGCTCAGCAACTGCCCGAGCTTGACGTACACAGGGCCGAGGTCGACCAAGATGTTGCGAAGGACAGCCGGTGTGGGCAGATCTGGTGTTCCGGCTTTGCCACCGGTCAGCAACTGCCGCATGTAGTCCCAGCCGTTGCGGAAAACAACTTCGACAATATCTCGTTGACGAGAGGTCGTTTGCGTTAAACCCGATATCACAGCGCTTTCTTATTTTCCTTTATAGATTGAATCGTATTGCCTAAACCTAACAGGCAGACTACGGCCACCCTAACGTAAATGACCGCCAAAAAGGATGCGATCGCATCCTTTCTAGGACATCGATCGCACCCTCAAATCTTATGGGATGACATGAATTTTTAGCCATTAGGCTTGCGGGTTAGCTCACACCAGCAGGAACCTGAATTTCTGATCGAGGCCGCGCGCCACTTGATTCCAGCGATTGTCCTTCGATAAAGGAACGCAGCATCCAAGCCATTTCCTCATGGGCTTCCATTAGACCGGTGAGAAAATCTGCTGTCCCTTCGTCATGGAAGGACTGACCGCACTGGTCAATATGACCTCTTAAGTTACGGATAATCATTTCATGATCTTCGACCAAGCGAGAGACCATTTCAGTTGCAGACGGCAAATCGCCTGAGTGTTCTTTAATGGTGGCCAGCTCAATGAAGTCCTTCGCGGTACCGACAGGATAGCCGCCTAAAGCACGAATACGCTCTGCGCAGGCGTCAATGTTCAAGCCCAGGGCGCTGTAGTGTTCTTCCCAAAGCTGGTGCAAAGTTCTAAACTGTGGCCCGACGACATCCCAATGATATTTCTTGGTTTTGATCACCAGCAGATACATATCCGCTAGATCCTGATTGAGAAGCTGCATGACGCCGTGACGCTGCTCTTCAGTAAGGCCAATATTAATGGAACGCATATTTTTTGATAGTCCTTGTGTCGTCTCCATTTTCATTGCATCAAATCCAACCACCATCAGACATCGTCTCAACGATGGATTCCAGGGGAGAGCAAACTCCATCAATCGATAGACCGATAAGAAATTAATGAGGACATTCAGTTGAATGAACACAATATCCGTTATGAAAAGGCTGTCCTAACTCAACGTCTGTTGTGAGTGGCATTTCTGGGAGTGCCGCAATACTCAGGGCTTCAACACTTGATTGCGCTCTGGCTCTCCAAACTGATGAGTGCGGGTTGGGGCTGTCCATACCGATCGATCTGTACGCCCCCAGCGCTGGCTGAGGGTCTGCAAAAAGCGATCCTGCGCTTGGCGAAAGCCTTCAGTATTGCTGGGACCGCCGTTAATAACCGTGAACCAGACGGGACCATATTTACGCGTGGGCAAAACCCCCGCTAGGGCACTGACGTTCCATAGCGTTCCGGTCTTGACCACCGCTGCGGCCGGGAGGTTGCGCTCTTTAATCGTGCCAAAATCACGCCCCGCCACCGGGAATAGATCGGCAACCGTCAGATTTTGGGGCTGCAGATGGCGCTCAATCGCTTGAAAAAGTCCTGCCACTGCTCGGGGCGACACTCGATTGTCTTGCCCAAGGCCGGAGCCATTGATTAAGAGCACCTCTTGGGCAGGAATACCTTCAGCCGCGACTTTCTGCACCACCACAGATGACCCACCCATCAGTTGTGCCAGCTGGTCGGCAACGTGATTGTTACTGTGGACGTTGAGCTGCTTCAAAATTTCGAGCATCGGCAAAGATCGGTGCTGCACAATGACCTGCCCCTTTCGTTGGCTGCTGCCCGCTACAATGCGGCCCTTAAGGCTAATTTTAGGGAGGGGAACCGCAGCAGTAGAAAGATTATATTTAGGATATTTTGGATCACCCGGCAGTACTTGACCATTGAATCCATTCAGCAAGAGCTGTCCTGACTGTTGCGGGTTGCTCTGAAATTCCATGACGAACGGACCAGAGATCACGAGGTTCCCGGCAATTTGCTGAATCCCAAGCTGATTGAGGACAGCACCTAGGCCAATAGCTTCTCCTCCCACAAAAAGGGGATCGTTGCCACCGTGAATTATTAAATCCCCCTGCAGCACGCCCTGCTGGATGGGACCAGTGACGCTAACGTCGGTGACAAACTGATGATCTAACGTCCAGGTTTTGAGGGCCGCAAGAGTCGTAGCAACCTTGGTCAGCGAGGCCCCTGACAAAGGCTGATCGGCTCCGTGGTAGGCCAAAAGCTGATCGGAGGTCTGAAGCCAAATGCCCTGATTCTGCGAAGAGAAGCCCTGCTGCTCTAGATTGGCAAGATAGTCGTCAATAACAGTTTCGACGCCTCGATCAGGATGATTAATCATCAGCAGATCGAGCGGCTGTTGAATCGCAATTTCAGGAGGCTGTAAGATATTCGCGGTTTCGAGCCACAGGGGCAAGAGGCCAAGACTGAGCAGTTGCAGCATGGTGACTCAAAAAGTAGGGCCAAGATTTCATTCAACCACTCAACTGTACTGAATCCTATTCAAGTCCATGGGTCGAAACTGTCAAGAGTGAGTAGCCAACAGTGAGTGACACCCCTCTGATACAATCTAAGCCTATGCCCTTCCCTACCTACCTTTCATGGATTGTCCTCACTGCCTGACCTCCAGCGTCAGACCAACTTGGGATACACCATGTTCCGGTGCAAGCAATGCCGCCGAACCTATAACGAACGGACTGGCACACACTTCAACTTCATTGAAGTCCCCACTGACATAGTATTTCAGGTCTTTCTGCTTTGAGAGAGATACAAGCTGAGCTATCGAGGAGTGGCGAACTTTTTGAGGCCACGCACTCAAATGACAGAATCGGTGTGTCTTTCTGATCGAAGAGAGAAGCTCATGCAGGGCGTTGAGGAACTGGAGGTGTTATTTCAAGTGATATGAACCAAAGAGAGGAAAGAGATGGGGGTATCATGCCCATCAGTTAAATTTGGCTACTCAGTGCTGACGGATTCAGCTCATAAACCATTCCCAATCAAGATAAATGGTGCCCAATAATAAGGATGCTTGAGATAGTTATACGGCTTTGGTAAGTCACCAGAATCAGTAATGGACTGATTTTCATTCACCACAGCATTCAGTATATTCTTTCCTGTAATTAGATCAATCTTGGCTTGTTGTAATGCTTCTGTTTTAGATATTCCACCATTCTTGAGGTTGTCATACAAAGCACTCATTAGCTGCAGTGTTCCGCGATCGTCGACCGACCAAAGAGAAGCAATCGTTGCCTTTGCACCCCGATTTTGAAATTGATAGCCAAGCCCTAAGATCTCATCACCATTCCCTAATTGACCGCCAAGGGCCGTTCCGCAGGCACTGAGGACAACTAAATCAACGTTGAATAATGACCAATTACCAATCTCACGAAGAGTTGCACGATCACCATTGCCAAACAAAATGAATGAATCTTCAGGTTGACCTGGCAAGAATGTTGAATGAGTTGCAAAATGGACAATCTGATATTCGTTCATCAGTGATTGGAACGTAACTTTGCTAAAAGCCTTGTCCCGGTATTGGGTCGTATCGGGAATCATCGCAGCCAATTGAGTTACTTCCTCACCGGCATAGCGGAGACCCGAGTAACTGTAACTCTGTGAGCCAATATTAAACCGATACTGCCCTTGCACAAATGCGCCAGCAAGGACGTTGAGGTTTGAATCTAACTGTGACTCCAGATTACTCAAGGACTTGGCCGTAATGTTATTGACTTGCAATCGCTGGACTAACCATTGCTCGCCATCATGAAGCGCGGAAAGAGGAATATAGCGCAACTGTCGATCAGGAGCATAGATAATCACTTCTGCATTGGCCTGTTGCAGATCAGCTTCAATAGGCTGTATTAACCACTCATAAAGCTTGTTGGCAAGGCGTTGAACATTTGAACTTTTACGATCTTCGAGAGCTAAGCGAAAGTCAACGATAGCTTGATTTAGTTGTTCTCGGGACACGGGTACAACACGTCGTAGAGGTGCGCTATTTGACGTTGTGATAATCAGCTCTAAGCGATCTTCAAGAATAAATGGATAAAGCAAAACAGCATTTAGCTTTCCTAGGTTTGCTCTAAGAGCATCAAGTTCATCCAGAGCAACAGTTCGATGCTGAGCTGTTCTGTTAAGTTGCTTGAGAGCTTTTTTGACAGTTTTACTTTGTGTAAACTCATTAAAGTCTGCATTGATAGCTTCTTCAAATGCGATCAACTCTGTGAGGCGGCGCATCTGAGCTTCAGTCCGTTCTGCGAGAGGAACATTACGCAATTCTGCTAGCTCAGCACCTAATTCGATCGCACTTTGAAACTCATTAAATTTGTCAAGGATAGCTTTTTCAGAGCGCTGAACCGTGACACCTTTCTGCGTTTCAAGATTGCCTCTAACATCTCCAAAATACTCGTCAAGTTCTTGGAGCTTAAGTAGGTCAAGCACTTGTTGAGCTTCTATGATCCGGTCCTGTTGAAGAAGAAGATTAGCAAGACGGCGATACCGAGAAGAAATAGAGTTAGTGAACGATTGCTGAACATCTTGAGCAAGATTACTGATATCTGCGCGAAGTGACTCAGTGATGTTGATCGACTGTTTATAGAAGATAATCGCAAGTAAGGGCTGCTTTTGACTAGCAAGGAGAACCCCTAGATTATTCAGAGTAGCCGCCTCAAGACGTCGGTCACCTACGGCTCTAGACAATGGGAGTGACTGGCGATAGTACTTCAGAGCCTTCTTGTATTTAGCCAACGTAGCGTAGCTCAGGCCGATATTATTAAGGGCGGTTGCCTCGCCGCTGCGATCACCCACAGCTCTCGATAAAGGTAATGCTTGGTAAAAGTACTTCAGGGCCTTCTGATTATCACCAAGAGCAGCATAGGAATAACCAATATTGTTTAAGGCTCCAGCTTCCCCGCGTTGGTTGCCCACAACATTCGATAACGGCAGCGATTGGCCGTAGTACCATAGGGCTTTCTGATTTTCGCCGAGAGCAGCGTAGCCCAAACCAATATTATTAAGGGTTGTTGCTTCTCCTCCGCGATTGCCCACAGCTCTAAATAGAAGAAGCGATTGGTTATAGTGCCATAGGGCTTTCTGATTTTCGCCGAGAGCAGCATAGACTAAACCAATATTGTTGAGGGTTGTTGCTTCTCCATGACGATCCCCTACACTTCTGAACAACGGTAGCGCTTGGTTATAGTGCTCCAGAGCCTTCTGGTTCTCACCTAAAGCACCATAGACCAATCCAAAATTACTTAGGGTGGTCGCTTCTCCACGACGGTCACCTATAGCCCTAGATAATGGGAGCGCTTGGTTAAAGTGCTCCAGAGCATTTTGATTTTCACCTATAGCTGCGTAGACATAACCAATATTATTGAGAGTAGTTGCTTCTTGTTGTTGCCCCTCGGCGGCTTGAGAAAGACGCAACGATCGCTTGAAATACTTTAAAGCTTTTTGATTTTCACCTAGAGCAGCGTAGATATAACCAATGTTAGAGAACGCGATCAGGTTGAAGGGTTTATCATTTAGCCTCTGAGTTGAAGTCAATACTCTTTCGAAAAGAGCGAGTGCATCACGATACTCTTGCTTGTCCCGAGACAAAACAGCTTGTTCGATTAGTTGCTCTGTTCTTATCTGCAGCTCCTGTCGCCCTTTCAGTTGTCCCCAGGCTGGCTGAGGTTCAGCCAAAAGTACTACTGACGTCACGGCGAAAGAAACTAATATTTCAAATACCCGCATCGAGGGACAAAACTGTTTTCCCATGTACAAAAATCTTAGGACAGCAGAGAGAAACAGACCTAATAGCTTTTTTACACCAAGAGATTCAGGCTAATTACTCATGAGCAAAAAATATACTATTTAGTTCTTTAATATAAGACAATATCATTTTGTTCTCACTACCAATTTCCTCTTGTGAAAAATACACATAAATTCCTGTTCCTGCATCTACCTTCCAACACAAAACTATAGTTCACGCTGTTTATATAATCATTTACAAGCAGTTGATTTTTAAGGAAGTAGAAATGTTCTCAGTTTGACTCATTTTTAGATTAGCTACCATATTTCTTCAGTTTTCTATGCGAACGAAATACATGAAGGGATTTACTTCAAGCTGCAAACTAAGCCCTCCATATATTACAGGCAGCCTAAATACTAAAGTCTGTCACAATGAAATCAGAAGTACTAATATCTGGAGCACCTTGCAGAGTTGCGAACTGATCTCCTGAACCCAAACCAGCAGCAATCCCATTCTCATTATAGAAGAGATTACCTGTGCTTTTACTATAGGCAATAAAAGCCTCGCTAGTAGAGGCATCTGCATCAGTATCTACAACTTCAAATTCATCAATAAGTATAGAGCCTCCTGTAGAATTCAAAGCACTAAATGTGAATGTGCTCAAGGTAATTTTATCAATGCCGAC
Organism: Acaryochloris thomasi RCC1774; assembly: GCF_003231495.1. Lineage (NCBI taxonomy): Bacteria > Bacillati > Cyanobacteriota > Cyanophyceae > Acaryochloridales > Acaryochloridaceae > Acaryochloris > Acaryochloris thomasi. The sequence goes on along the minus strand of NZ_PQWO01000030.1, from coordinate 9,473 downwards.
TTCAAAGTCGATAATATTATTATTGCCAAAATCATTGGCGACAAAATCCTCATCGCTGTCAAACAAAAATGTATCAATACCGCCGTTTCCTATAAGGATATTATTGCCAGCACTAGCTGATATCTGATCATTCCCTGCTCCCCCTATCAGAACATCATCCCCTAAGCCAAATCCTCCAACAAAATCATCTCCTGCCCCTCCAACAATGACATCATTACCATCACCGCCACTCAATACATCATTGCCATTTCCACCTATAAGGCGATTGTTACCTGCCTGTCCAAAGAGAGTATCCCTACCGGCACCACCAATGAGAGTATCATCCCCTTCGGAGCCTTGTAGAAAGTCATTGCCACTCCCACCATTCAGAAGATCATTGCCTTCTTGACCGATCATATCGTCATTACCAGCTCCACCGTTGAGGGTGTCATCTCCGGCAAAGCCTCGCAGAAGGTCGTTGCCATTACTACCAATCAAAAGGTCATTATTGCTTCCACCTTCAAGCGTGTCAGCTCCATTTCCACCCAATCCAACGAATGCAGTTGTTGCTGAGGAACCATCAAGAACATCGTTTCCATTCCCAGCGTTAAAGGTGATTGACTCAAAAGCTGTGCCCGAGAGATCGCCTACCGTTAGGGTGTCATTATTGCCACCACTATTGACCTCAAGCACCTCAACATAATTGATATCAAGTTGGAATAAGTCGATATTGGTACGCTCGAACAGAACGTTATCCTCTGCTTTTAGAACCTGGTAAATATCTCGACCATTTGAAGACCCATTCACCTCAACAGTATCGAGACCTGAGCCACCATCGATTTGGTCTGAACCATCTCCAAGATTCCAAATGATGCGATCACTACCTGCTCCTCCCACATTAATATCGCTTCCTCGATCTCCAACTAAAGTATCGTCACCATCTCCGCCGTTGAGAAGATCATCATCATCTCCACCGCTGAGAACATCATTGTCATTGCCGCCATTTAGGATGTCATTCCCGTAGAAGGCGAGGAGAACGTCTTCACCGCTAAATCCTTGGAGTAAATCATCATCAGCGGTACCTGTCAGGACATTATTATTGTCGTTCCCTTGGATCACATTGAGGTTCTCATTTGAGAAACCAAAGACCACGTAGCTCTGACCTGGAGCTGGATCAAATGGGGCGCCACCATTTGGATCTGCTCCAGGCGCACCGATAATGAGGTCATCAAAACCGTCATTATTAACATCACCTGCACTGCTAACGGAATTTCCCGCCCCATCAATTTGTTCAATACCATAAAGAGCAAAGCCGTTAGTACCATCAAGATCTCTAACGCTTAAAGTTGAAGCAAAACCACTACTAGCTCCGAGAATCACATAACTCTCTCCAGCGCTAGAGGTGCCATTTGGATCTGCTCCAGGTGCGCCAATAATGAGGTCATCAAATCCATCTCCATTGACATCTCCAGCACTGCTCACTGAAAAGCCGGATCTGTCAAATGCCTCAAGACCATTGATGGCGAATCCATTTTTCCCATCTAGGGCACTTAGATCGAGTTCACTGGCGAAGCTACTGCTTCCAAAGACCACATAGCTTTCCCCAGGACCAGAGTTAGTTGAACTTAAGTTGCTACTCGGTGCGCCAATAATAATGTCATCGAGTCCATCTCCATTGACATCTCCAGCACTGCTCACTGAAAAGCCGGATTCATCAAAAGGGGAAATTCCGTTGATAGTGAATCCATTGCTCCCATTGAGATCACTGAGATTAACTGTGCTTTCGAAACTGGTACTGCCAAAGATCACATAGCTTTCGCCTGAATACTCACCGACATTTGTGGGATGGGGTGCGCCAACAATGATGTCGTCGATTCCATCTCCATTGACATCTCCAGCACTACTCACTGAAAAGCCGGATTCATCAAAAGGGGAAATTCCGTTGATAGTGAACCCATTGCTCCCATTGAGGTCACTGAGATTGAGGTTACTCTCGAAGCTACTGCGACCAAAGACTACATAACTCTCTCCTGCAAGACGGATTTCATTTGGATCTGCATTGGGTGCGCCGATAATGATATCGTCGAGTCCATCTCCGTTAACATCTCCAGCACTACTCACTGAATTACCGAAATTGTCATATACACTTATTCCGTTGATAGTGAATCCATTGCTCCCATTGAGATCACTGAGATTGAGTATGCTCCCGAAGCTACTGTGACCAAAGACTACATAGCTCTCTGCTTCCTTAGGGATGGGTCTTAAGGGCCTTCTTCTCGGTGCACCAATAATGATGTCGTCGAGCCCATCTCCATTGACATCTCCAGCACTACTTACTGAAAAGCCGGATTCATCAAAAGGGGAAATTCCGTTGATAGTGAATCCATTGCTCCCATTGAGATCACTGAGATTGAGTATGCTCCCGAAGTTACTTTTACCAAAGATCACATAACTTTCACCTGCATTTGGGTTACTAACACTTCCATTGGCATCTGCATAGGGTGTGCCAATAATGATGTCGTCGAGTCCGTCACCATTGAAATCCCCGGCACTACTCACTGAATAACCTGAGGCATCACTTTGTTCAATGCCATTGATCGTGAAGCCATTAGCCCCATTGAGAGTAGCCAGGTTCAACTCAGTATCAGCCATAAGTAACTCCCCTAAAAATTATTAACCTGCAAATGTCCAGCCCTACACTTCATGCAAAGCGCGGCGACTCTCATTAGCTTGAAATCTAATTCCAGACGGTCTCCTTACCCCCGGCAACACCGCCACTTCATACATCCCATTGCCCCCACGGTCCAGACCTAGAGAATCAACAATATTCCCTAGAAGGAAGAATATTTTAAAAAATATTTCGTTCACCCACAGCAACCATACTATTGCATAATTCGGCCAAGCAATATACTTCCAATGAAAGTTTAAATAAGTTAAGTTACCTCCGGCTGAGCCGGAAGTAACTTAACTTTGTGCGGGGGAGCTGGTGGGTGATGAGCAGCGGGAAGTACCTGAGCAGGCAGTGGTTGAGGTGGCTGAAGCTAAACCGGAGGTAGACCCGCGTATTCAGAAGCCGCAGGCCATGCTAGAGAAGCTTTTGGTTCTGTCAGTTGATGGAGTGGGAGATGTCTAGCTTTGCGTTCGAGGAGCGGTTAGATGGTTTTTAATGCCGGTGCTGTTGTGCTGGGGTTGTGGGAGGTGCGATCTCACAGCGGAAGAAGCTGAGCAGGCAGAGCGCGGCGCTGGAGGTTGTGGGCAATTTAGTAGTCAATCATGGCTAAAACTTGGGATAACTAAAGAAGGAGGCAGTACTATTTTTCTCAATGATCCGCAAGAAATACACCGTCAAACTCACTACTACAGAGCGTCAGATATTTAAGCAACTTACCAGAAAGGGCAAGGCTGCCGTACAGAATCAGCGGAATATTGGCTAGTCGTGCATAAAAATCTCTCGCAGCCCCAATAAGTATTCTTCTCAGTCACAGACTTTAGTGGCAGCCTTGGCTTTCGTTGCGCTAGGGGGGTGGGGGCTAAAACAGCGCTACAGGGAAGGCGGAAGATAGGGGGCCGACGATGCTGACAGTATTTTCTGAAGGGGGTAACGACGACCGTTTGCGTTTCCGCTCTCAATAGCGTAAATTCATTCACACTCAGCAACCAATTCATCCAGGGCTTGCTGCATTTTTGTCTGTACAGTTTGATAACAGGCTGCAACATAGGTGCGATCGCGAGCAGCTTCAGGTCCATACCGATCGAAATAAATAGGCGGACAGACCCGAATATGAATCTGAGCGGGGAGTGGAATATTCATCAGCGGTCCCAGGCCAACCCCCCACGGTAGCCCCAGATAAATCGGGAACACGGTAGGATCAATCCCCAAAAACCACGGCATCCCCCAATCATGGAGTTGCCGAACCCTGTCATAGATATCAGTCAGCACAAACAGAGTATCGTGGGCACCGTGGGAAATAACCGGCACGATGGGAACCTGCTCTCGCAGCGCTAGTTTGATGAAGCCCATCCGTCCCGCAAAGTGAATTTTGTTGCGATCGCAATGGGGCCGAAACACATCCTGAGCGCCGCCAGGGAACACAAGGACGCTCGCCTCAGCCCGCAGCGCCGCAATCGCCATTTTAGGATGAGCCACCACAGCTCCCATCCGCGCAAACAGTTGATTCATCTCTGGGTTCAGAGCTGCGAACCCTTTCCACATGCCAGGATGCAGCAAACCATAGGCCAACCGTTCAGTGCCGAAATGCTGGAACCAGCTATACAGAAACATATGCAGATCAGGAGCCGCCATCCCGCCGTTATGGGAACCAACGACCAAGGTTGGACCTTGCTTGGGAACATGCTGCCAGCCGCTGGTTTGAACTCGGAAATAGTAGCGGTAAAACCATTCCCATACCGGCAATTGAGCTTGAATCGTCTTGGGGTCTCGTAAATCGAGAGTCCATCCAGGCTTAGAAGCATCGAAGCGATTAGGTCTCACACACCACCTATAGTTTTTCAGAGACTCTAACACCATCCCTTTTGATGATATGTGCTGGCCGTCTTAGAACAACACAGCTAAAAGGCACCCTCTTTACAAAAACTGCATTTGCACCGACCGTCACCTATCGCCCACCGTCATAGCTCAGATCACCTTAGTACCCGCTCTGACAAAGACATTATCACCAATAGTTAGATTCTGTTTTTCCTCATTATTTCCAATTGCCACCTGCTGATCAAGCTAGCAGTTACCACCAAATCTCTTGGCAGAAATCACGAGAATAAAATCATGATAAATGAACAGATATTCAATCCGGACTTCCAATAGGACGACATAGATTCAGGCACTATTTAGATCATATTTATCAAAAAAGCATAAAATATTCTTACCCTACAAAACTGATGCAGGATTGTTACATCGACACACAAAAAGTCCGTTCATATAGAAGATGCATGAGTTGCTGTGGGGGTTATCGAAACACAACAATCTCTTTTGAGAAATCTCCTTTATTAATCAAGTTCTTCAAGTGGCAATATCATCTCTCTTTCAAGGTAAACCTTGAGGTCCAATTCAGTTGACACCCCTACAATTAGTGGGGTCAGAGTCGAATCTATTTCTGACATCGATAAATTCTCAACGATCCCAGCACTTGAGATCATTACATCATCGGCACTATATTGCCCTTATGGAATTTCCTCAAGCTCGTCAGCGGCTCCATCAACTCATACAAAGCTCTACTTTTGATCTAGCAGAGGCGGCTCTCTGCATTGCTCAAGAGGAATATCCTGATCTAGAGATCGAGACTTACCTCACGACTCTCGATAGCATGGCGGCAGAGATTCGAACGCGCTTACCTGATGTCGCCTATCCGCTGCGGGTCATTCAGGCGATTAATAGCTATCTGTTCGACGAATTGGGCTACGTCGGCAATCAGAAAAATTACTATGACCCTCGCAACAGCTTCTTAAATGACGTGATTAATCGGCGCATGGGCATCCCGCTAACGCTATCGCTGGTTTATCTTGAAATTGCCCGCCGTATTGATTTCCCGATGGTGGGAGTTAACTTCCCTGGACATTTTTTGATTCGGCCTGAGCGGGATGATATTGACTTCCATGTCGATCCGTTTAATCGCGGTGATGTCCTCTTTGCCCAAGATTGTGAAAACCGGCTCATGCAACTTTATGGTCAGCCACTAGAGCTAGAGGCAAGGTTTATCCAAACAGTTACCCCACAGCAGTTTTTGACCCGGATGCTTATGAATCTCAAGCAGATTTATCTCCATCTGAAACAACTGGAAAAAAGCTTGGCCGTCTCTGAGCGAATTATCTTAATCAATCCTCAAAGTGAAGAGCTGCGAGATCGCGGTCTTCTCTACTATCAGCTAGGCCATTGGGCCGCTGCACGGCAGGACTTTACAGACTATTTAGATCTATATCCATTATCAAAAGATAAATCTTTAATCAATCAGTTGCTAGATCAGATGGATAAAGGTGTATAACAGAGTGGGTACCTTTGGTGAGTAATTATCACTAGTCACCCTGATCAAACATTTTGCGAGGTAGTGCTACCCAGCATCAAGATCCGGCGGAACCAGTTAAACGGCTAGTCGGGCCACCATTGATCTAAAGCAGTTTATTCATAGCACTCCACTCGAAACGCCCTGATGCCACAAGCCTACGCTCCGCCGTCCACTTTGATCTCTAACGGTTTTCGTGCCCTTGCCGACCCCTTACGAGTGCATGTTCTCGAACTGCTCCGCCAACAGGAGCTATGTGTCGGCGAACTCTGTGAGTCGTTAAATACAAGCCAATCGAAGCTCTCTTTCCATCTTAAAGTCCTCAAAGATGCGGAGCTAGTCCACAATCGCCACGAGGGCCGCTGGATTTATTACAGTCTCAATCTGCCTCAATTTGTTGTTCTAGAGCAGTATCTGGCTGAGTATCGTCGGTTCGCTGAAATGCTACCGTCTCACATTTATCAGACGGCCAGTAAAACTCATGAAACGCTCTAAACGCTACAAAAGTGCCTGAATGAGGACCGCAATGCCAATGGCGGCAGCGGCTCCGATCGCTGTATTGATGCCGTTAACAACTTCGTTGGTCAGCCACGCAAAACGTGATTGCAGGGTGGCACCAATCAGGCTTTCGATGTTGGTCGCAATGAAGGCAGCAATCGCACACCACACCATCCCCAATGGCGACACAAGTCCCACCGCCCAGCCCAGCAGCGCTAGGGCAATAGAAGCAACAATTCCCGCTAGGGTACCTTCTAAGCTCACCGCCCCTTCAGTTCCTCGGGGTACGGACCTAAAAGTGGTAATCAAAAATGTCCGTTGACCGTAGGCTTTGCCCACTTCGCTGGCGGTGGTATCTGAGAGCTTGGTGCTGAAACTAGCGACGTATCCCAACAGCAGCAGCGGGTGATAAACAGAAGAGGTGAAGAGAGTTGCGATCGCACAGACAGTGCCAGCAGCAGCCGACCCCCAGACATTCTCAGGCCCCCTAGCGCCGCCACGCTTTTCAGCAATGCCTTCTGCCTCTTTCTTTGCCTTGCCGATCCGAGTCACCCCAGACCCCACCAAAAAGTAAAACAGCACAACTGTGTAGCCAGCCCAACCCAGCGTTCCCCAGACGAGAACGCCCAAAATAAACGCATGGACTAGCCCCGCAGACGTTAGCAGTTTACTCACCAGCTTCCAGCCCACCAGTCCTAAACTGAGGTTGAGTAGCACCGCCACCAGCCAAGGATTCCAACCCGCAATATCATAGAAAAACGACATATCAGAAGGGCCACCCCATGTCTCAGCCTACAGGTTCAATCCTATTTCACTTGGCATTCCCTGTCACCGACATTGCCCAAACCAAAGCCTATTACGGAGACGGTTTGGGCTGCACCATTGGTCGGGAAAGTGATCAGGCTGTCATTCTCAATCTTTATGGGAATCAGCTGGTGGCCCACATGACCCATGAGCCTTTGCCGCCCCAAAAAGGGATCTACCCACGACATTTTGGACTCGTATTCGAGGCTGAGACAGATTGGGAAGCCTTTCTACATCGAGTTGAACAGCACCAAATAGAGATATATCTACCGCCGAAGGTTCGTTTTTCAGGTCAGAAGCTAGAACATCAGACTTTCTTCCTTGAAGATCCGTTTCATAATCTGATGGAATTTAAGTCGTATCGTCATTCGTCTGCCATCTTTGGAGATCGCGAGTTTGCTCAAATTGGCGAGCGGTCCTGAGAAAGGCCCACCGTCAAGCATTCCATCCTCTAGTAGAAATGTGACTCACTAGAGAGCCAGAGTACCTTGAGCGCATCGCAGACAAAAGCATTAGATAATATGACGGCAAGAACACCCTTGGGCAAAACAATGGATCGATGTTGTGAACATTCCGATAGTCGTGTTTTTGATGGGTTGAGGCCGGTCAAGATATTCGTCCTGTTGTTTGCCATCACCACTGGCCTACCCAAAGAGCCTCTGCTTGCCCAGTCTCTACCGCCGTCGGAAGATATTCCAGAAGAGGTGTTACAGACTGAAATTATTACAGAAGCACGGTCTCCCATTGATGGCCGTCAGTTAACAGCAGCAGAATATGCTGAGCTGCAGGCCCAGCTCCGAATTGCCGCAGAAGATGTTCCAGGACGCGTCGCCCCCCGCCTCCAAACGCTGCTTAGCCTGCTCCGAATACGGAAGCTGCTTAGACCCCTGCTACCGTTTTTAATCAAATAAATGGCCGCAATGACGGCCCTTAACTTTTCTTAATGAGAATAGTTCAAGGTCACAGAGCGGTAGACAAAGAGCAACATCTACGGTTTTGAGTGACAAGAGACCGTAAAGTCACGGAATTTTTGCGTAAATCTACTGAGGCTCTTGGGCATCTATCTGCGTGTCTCTCTCAGTACTTTTGCGGGGATCAGTAATTTCACCCTCTTCGTCTTGATTTCTAGTTGGTAAGAATCCGTACTTCTCCGGATCCCTTACTTTGAGCATCTCGATATTGTAAGTGTATCGACAAAAACAACGTCGCTGGCTTTCAGCCCCAACACTTCAAATAAAGGAACCGCTCAATCATGGCAAACACAAAAACGACAGCTCAAGATCAGCTCAGCCACGAAATCGCTTGCCTCTATCAGCATTTTCTAGCGGGCGATATCGGAACGCTTGAGTTCTCTGAGCTAGTTGATGATCTGATTGGTATTCACTCTTTAATCGACAGTGTAGAAGAGTCTCAGCTTTGCACAGTCTAAGTCCCTGATTGACCTCACCGTTTTAACGCTTAATTCTCAGTTTGTTTCTCAAAGGAATCTCTCGACCATGGCAAACATCAACGCAAACGCAGCTTCCTCTCTTCAAAGTCAGCTCAACCGTAATATTTCTCGCCTCTATCAGCGTTTCTTAGCGGGTGATATTGAGTCTCTGGAGCTTTCTGATTTGCTCGATGACCTGATTGGAACACATGCCATTCATGAAGCCCTGGAAAGTGCATAGTTGCGCGAGGTACAGAGACAACTCCTGCTTTGACCTTTTATTTCACTGGAAGCACCTGCACCTATATCTTTTGATGGCTGATACTTCTGCCTGCAATGCTTCTACTGATTTCTCTTGCGATTCTTGAAATTTCATCTACACCCCTAGATAACCACCACCGTAGCTATCTTTTTTAACCCTTGACATAGCTTTCTGCGCTCACTCTCGCGTTCGATACATAACGAGGCTGACCGCAGACCAACGTCCAGTAATGTCTGAGTGATGGTCCTTCGAAGTTATTCAGATATTGGTAGTCCTAAACGGGTAAGGATATTCTATCGATAAGGGGATGTATGTTCTCCTATGCTTATGCGAGTGTTGACTCGTCGTCATCCATCGTTTTCCGGGCACTGTCCAGCTAAGAAGTGACGCATCTAAAACTTCTGACCACCAATATCTCAGCAATTTCAACTGGCCGCTGGATGAATCCCAACACCATCGCAGGGGTGCGCTTGTGTCGGTGGCCCCAGTG